>JBBQQP010000319.1:0-4322 GCA_038215675.1 Chitinophagales bacterium
GTCAAATTTTGGCGGATTATTTCTAAATAGTGGTATTCAATACGATTTTAAAATTAAGAATAAGAAAAACAAAAATATCAGCCTTCTTCGCTTTGGAGCTTATGGAAATTTGAAACAAACCATGACGGCTACCAGCAACAAGACTGTGGAAACTGTTCTATATGACGCTTCCGGTAACAAGATCAGGATTGACAGTGTATTTACGAATGTTCAGGAAGGAACGGTTATTTACCCTGCCACCATTGGTGTCGGCTTTAGCTACCAAACGTTAAACTGGTTATTTGGAGCAGATTTTGAAACCACCAAATGGCAGGATTACCGGTTTTTTGGCCAGCAAGACATGGTGCAAAACAGTTGGAAAATAAGGGTGGGTACCGAATATTATCCGTTGAAAGACAATACACCTTATGGCAAATATTTCAGCTTTGTAAAATACCGTTTTGGCTTTTATTACGGACCAGATTATGTGAATGTAAAAAGCAGCCTTCCGGAATTCGGTTTCTCATTTGGCGCTGGTTTTCCGTTGAAGTTGAGGAAGAGTTACTACGAAACACAAACATCGATGTTAAATACGGCGATTGAATTTGGTACCCGTGGTGATAAAAAATCCAATCTTCGTGAAAGCACGTTGCGGATCAGCGTTGGTTTTTCGTTGAGTGATCTTTGGTTTGGCAGACAAAAATATCAATAACATCACCCACCTTGTAATGAATATCTATTTATCAGCAATAAAATATTTTGCAGCCTTTTTCATGGGCTGCTTTTTTTTATGTAGCTGCGAAAATGATGTGAATGAAATAAAAGACCTGAACGCAAAAAAAATAGGGGTAGAGGAGGCGATAAAAGTTTCCATCTATTACTCTACCAATGGCAGACGCAAAGCTTTGTTGACAAGCCCATTGATGTACCGGGTGCAGGATACCGTGCCTTACGTGGAGTTTCCAAAAACCGTTCATGTAGATTTTTATGGAGATAATGACAGCATAGAAAGCAGGCTGGATGCCAGATACGCTCAATATAAAGAAACCCAGAGCAAGGTTTTTTTGAAAGATAGCGTTAGGGTAATTAATATAAAAGGTGATACGTTGTATTGTAATGAGCTCTACTGGGACATGAAAAGAACAGGTACTGAATTTTATACAGACAAGCCTGTGCGCATACGAACTAAAACCCAGATCATTGATGGGATTGGTATGGAAGCTCAGCAGGATTTTAAAGAGTATCATATAAAAAAAGTAATTGGCGTTATAAAAGTTCCCTCCACGCAATTTCCTAATTAAGGAAAATAAACGATTAACATCGGCTACGCTGGTATGTTATAGTAACTTTAAACTTCATAAAATATTAAAGATGGAATATCGTCGCCTCGGAAAATCGGGACTAAAAGTGAGTGTGCTTTCTTTTGGTAGCTGGGTAAGTTTTAGCAAACAAATCAATGATAAAGTAGCGGATGAATTAATGGGCATAGCCTATGATAGTGGCGTGAACTTTTTCGATAATGCGGAGGTATATGCATCGGGCGAAAGTGAAAAAATGATGGGCCGGGTTTTTAAGAAGAAGAAATGGGATCGCACCTCCTACACGGTTTCATCCAAAGCATTTTTTGGCTGGCGGGGGAAGGAGAATAAACCCAACCAAACCGGCAATAGCAGAAAGCATTTGATAGAAGCCTGTAACGAAGCATTGCAGCGCCTCGGTGTTGAATACCTCGACATGTTTTTTTGCCACAGGCCTGATAAAAATACACCCATTGAAGAAACTGTTTGGGCAATGAATCACCTGATTCAGCAGGGTAAAGTTTTTTACTGGGGTACCAGCGAATGGAGTGGGGTAGAAATTATGGAAGCACACAGGATTGCAGAAAAATTCCGGTTGATAGGCCCCACCATGGAACAGTCGCAATACAATTTATTTGAAAGAAATAAAATTGAGAATGAATTTTCGGAGATCTATAAAAATGTAGGGTTGGGCACCACCATCTGGAGCCCACTGGCTGCAGGGCTTCTAACCGGTAAGTACAATGATGGCATTCCCAAGGGCAGTCGTTTTGCGCTGGAAGGATTTGACTGGCTGAAAGATAAATGGGTAGCCGATGACCGGATTAAAAAAGTAAAAAAGCTAACAGAATTTGCTGCTAAACTGGGCGTATCCACCGCATCGCTCAGCATTGCATGGTGTATCAATAATCCCAATGTGAGCACCGCCATTTTAGGAGCTACCAAAAAGCAGCAGTTGCTGGATAATTTGAAAGCCCTGGAGGTAGTTTCAATATTAACACCGGAAGTGATGGAGAAAATAGAAACGATCATGAAAACAAAACCGGTAATACCAGAATATTGATATGAATACTATTATTGTTTACGGGATACCCAATTGCGACACTATCAAAAAAACGCTTGATTGGTACAAGAAAAGAAATATCCCGGTAGAATTTCACGATTATAAAAAGCAGGGCATCAAAAAAGAAAAGCTGGGCCATTGGTGCAAAGAAGTTGGCTGGGAAGTATTGTTGAATAAAAAAAGTACTACCTGGCGGAGTTTATCGCCTGCCGACCAGCAGCTGGTTATCAACGAAAACGTAGCCATCAAACTGATGATAGAATTTCCGAGCATTATTAAAAGACCGGTGATAGAAATGAATGATAAAATAATGGTTGGGTTCAACGAAACATATTTCACCAAACAATAAAAACAAAAAGCATGAAACGTAACGCAACAGCCGTTTGGAACGGAACAGGCAAAGAAGGTACCGGAAATTTAACCACCGAAAGTACCATATTGAATCAATCTCAGTATTCTTTCAACACCAGGTTTGCCGACGGCATTGGAACCAACCCCGAAGAACTGGTAGCCGCAGCACATGCAGGCTGCTTTAGTATGAAACTAAGTTTTGTATTGGGTGCTGCCGGTTTTACTGCAGACGAAATAAACACCAAATGCGAAATCACCCTGGATCCTGCAGCAGGTGCCATCACCGAATCGCATTTAATAGTGAGCGCAAAAATTCCGGGCATTAGCCAGGAGCAATTTGAAGCAGCAGTAGCCGATGCGAAGGCCAATTGCCCGATTTCGAAATTATACAATACCAATATTACCCACGAAGCGATGTTGGGATAGAAGAAGCTCCTGTCCCCTGAAGGGGTACTTAGGACAAGCCAGTAAAATTGAAAGGTGAATACTTTTGAATTTACTGGTTTTTTTATATGGATAACAAGATTATATTATGTGCAAGAAATTGAAACCAATTCGTTCGTCCATAAAACGTAACTGGTTAGAAGAAATTCTCTTTTTATACAGGGAAGAAAAAATTAGGTAAAGAAAAAATTTCATCAAACTCGTTCGTCCATCAGGCAGTAATGCGTAAACCAAATACACTATCGGCCTAAGTTCAACCTTCAGGGGGACATGGGGCTGTGCCGACCGGGATATACACTGCATTTCAAGGTCTATATCGTTCGTCAATAAAGCATAATTGAATAAACCAAATTCTGCATCGACCTAAGTTACCCTTCAGGGCGACAGGGGGCTTCTTCTTAATGCATCGCCTCTGCCAAATCGACCTTTTTAGCTTTATTACCTTGAACCATTAAAACAAACGGCACACAAACCAGGAATATAAGCCCGAGGTAAAAAAATACATCCATATAAGATAATACGGCGGCCTGTTTGGTTACCACATGATCCAATGCAGTGTAGCTGCTTTTTAATGCAGCATCTGTACTCATTCCTTTACCAATAAAGCTATGTTGCATGGCTTGTACCCGTTGTTGTACGGCCGGGTTATTTACATCTAGTTTGCTAACCAAATCACTTCTATGCGTCATATTTTGCCGGGCCATAAATGTGGTAATCAATGCTACACCAAACGAACCGCCCAACTGTCGCATCATACCGGTAAATGCAGCGCCCTGACTTATTTGCTGCCCCTTTAACGTAGAAAGAGAGAGCGCTGTGATGGGGATAAACAGCATACCCATACCAAGTCCACGAACAATCAGCATCCAGAAAAATGCATCCGAATCCGTATCTGGCGTTACAATAAAATATCCCCAAAAAGTAAAGATGGAAAAGAGTACCATGCCACCTGCCACCAGGTATTGTTGTGGTACGCCTTTTTGTAATAATTTGCCAATGATGGGCATCATGAAAGCAGTGGTTAAGGCCGCCGGTACCATTAGCATACCCGCCTGTTGAGCTGTCCAACCTAAAATGGATTGGGTGTACAATGGAATGATAAAAGTGGAGCCATACAAACCAAACCCCATGATAAAGGACAGAATGGTGCCTACCCGCAAGTTGCTATTTTTGAGCACCCTTAATTC
>JBBQQP010000320.1:0-4289 GCA_038215675.1 Chitinophagales bacterium
GTAACATTCCGGGTGATTTTCTGCGATGGCATTGGCCAGTTCTTTTAGCAACATGGTTTTACCAGTTTTTGGCTGGGCAACAATCAATCCACGCTGGCCTTTACCAATCGGCGTAAACAGATCCATGATTCTGGTGCTATAATTACTGGAAGAAGTAGTAAGATTTAATTTTTCAAAAGGAAACAACGGCGTAAGATAATCAAACGGTACCCTGTCTCTTACTTCATCCGGGCTTTTACCATTGATGGTTTCCACCTTTAACAAAGCAAAATATTTTTCACCTTCTTTTGGCGGACGAACCGATCCATAAACAGTATCACCTGTCTTTAATCCAAATAATTTTATTTGAGAAGGGGATACATAAATGTCATCGGGAGAGGATAAATAATTGTAATCGCTGCTTCTTAAAAAACCGTATCCGTCGGGCATCATTTCCAATACACCCTCTCCTAGTATGATGCCATCAAATTCAATATTAAACACCTGTGTATCCCTGCGCTGCTGGTATTGCTTGCCGGGATATTGATTTTGCTGGCCGCTTTCGCTTTGTTGTAATTCTGGTTGTTGTTGTTGTATATCTTCTTCCTGCAAAAGAGATGCTATTGCAGCCGGCACGGTACTTTGTTCGTTTGTGATGGGTTGCAATTCTTCTTCATCCTCCTCCTCATCTTCCGGCTCGGGCCTTTTTGCTACAACCCGCTTTCTGTCTGCTGGATGTTCCGTTTTTTTAATGGGTTTATGTTCCGCTTTTGGCTCTGCTGCTTTTGGGGCTTCTGCAACAGGTGCCTGCTCTTCTGCAGCGTTCGCCGGATTGGCTTTTATTGTGCGTTTGCGCTTTGGTTTTTCTTGTTCTCCGCCTTTTGGTTCTGGGTTCATGGTTGTAATGGATTGAGAATCCAGGATTTTGTAGATGAGGTCCTGTTTATCGAGTTTTTTAAAGTTGGGTATAGCAAGTTGCTCAGCAATATCCTGCAACTCAGGAACGAGCATGTCGTTCAGTTGTAAAATGTCGTACATAAAAAAGTGAAAATGATTTTTTTCAAAAAATCTAGTCTTAAAATCTGAAAATGTAATTGAGAATTTAGATTAACGGAATGGGACTGTCTGACGCAGTGAATGAATGGAAAGACCTTATCAGCAATATTCCTTGGCAATATTACGCCGTTTTTATTAAAAACACAATTTATTTGTTTTAGGCATTGACACTGCACACTCAAATGTTTCAACGAAATCTGCTTATCTGATTGCGGCTTCATTCAACGAATTGCAACAAAAAGGCGTTTACGAAAACTTCTATCAGTAATAAAAAATAATATGTTTCTCAGGTATTTTACCAAGCCAGCTATCACCCCGAAATGTAGAATTCACTTAAGTTCTTAATCTATTCCCTTATCAAATATTAAATATTTCAATATTTATGTTCGTTATTACTCAGCCATCGGGTATTTACATTACCTGGTTTTTGAGTGCCTTACCGGCATCAAAATCATCAATATTTGCCAGCGTGATTTGCGCAATCTGTGTCAAAGCTTCTTCCGTAAAAAAACCCTGGTGAGAAGTGATCAGCACATTCGGAAAGCTTAACAGCCGCAAAATCTCGTCGTCCTGGATTATGTTTTCTGAAAGATCTTTAAAAAATAATTTCTCTTCCTGTTCATACACATCCAGTCCTAAGTATCCTATACGACCTGATTTTAAGCCATCAATTGCAGCAGCGGTATTGATCAAAGCTCCACGGCTGGTATTAATCAACATTACACCTTCTTTCATCATTCCAATTGTATGTTCATTGATGAGATGCCTGGTTTGCTCATTTAAAGGGCAATGCAATGAAATGATATCAGCCTGATCAAAAATATCTACCAGCGGCAGATACGTTACCCCCTTTGCTGCAGTTGGTTGGTGGGCTATCAAATCAAAGGCCAATACATTACAGCCAAAGCCCATCATGATATCGCAAAATATCTGTCCTATTTTTCCAGTACCTATTACACCCACTGTTTTCCCATTTAAATCAAATCCAGTAAGTCTTTCCAGCGAAAAATTACCTTCTCTCACACGGTTATATGCTTTGTGAGTTTTACGGTTAAGTGTTAACATGAGCGCAACTGCATGCTCGGCCACAGCGAAAGGCGAATAAGCTGGTACTCTTACCACGGGAATACCATTTTCTTTCGCGGCTACAAGATCTACATTATTAAAACCGGCGCTTCTTAAAGCAATCAACTGTATGCCTGTTTTCTTTAACTCTATGATGGTATTCCTGCTAAGTTTATCATTTACAAATGCACAAACTGCATTGCAGCCCGCCGCAAGGCTTGCGGTTTGCTTATCGAGTCTTGCTTCAAAGTAAATGATTTCGTGCGTAGTAACATAATGATCGAAAAACTCACGGTCGTATGATTTGGTAGAAAAGAATGCAATTTTCATACTGCTAAGTTAATCTTTCTGCGTGGTTGCGTTGTTAGATTGAATAAAGAAAATGTTAACCATGCCAATAAGAATTATCCTCTCATAAATATAAAAAGCTAATTGAATAAATTTTTGCAAGCGTTGTAATGCTCACTTTATTTTTGGATTGCAGGTTACTATAGACGTCCATCAAGGTTGATTTACCTGCTACCAGGAAAATAAATGCTGAAAAAATCAGACATCAGACATTCTATAAATGCTGATTATCTTTGCGATCCTAAAAATCAGGATCATGTTTAACAAAAGAGTGAGGATTAAAGAATTGTTGGCCAACGATAACGCCAACTACCATGCAACCGTTATGGGGTGGGTACGTACCTTCCGCAACAACCAGTTTATAGCGTTGAATGATGGCAGCACCAATAATAATTTACAGGTGGTAGCAAGTCTCGGCGAGTTTGATGAACAAACGCTGAAACGCCTTACCACAGGTGCTTGTATCAAAGTAACCGGTGAAGTGATCCCTTCTTTAGGCAAAGGACAGAAAGTAGAATTAAAGGCAACTTCGATAGAAATATTGGGAGATAGTGATGCAGAAAAATTCCCGCTTCAGCCTAAAAAACACAGTCTTGAATTTTTAAGAGAGATTGCTCATCTGCGTTTTAAGACCAACACTTTTGGATCGGTATTCCGGGTGCGCCACTCACTGGCATTTGCCGTTCATAAGTTTTTTAATGACAAGGGATTTATATACCTGCATACACCCATCATTACGGCGAGTGATGCAGAAGGAGCTGGCGAAATGTTTAAAGTAACCTGTTTTCCATTGGATGGCACAGCACCTAAGAATGAAGATGGTTCGATTAATTACAAAGAAGATTTTTTTGGACGTAGTACCAACTTAACGGTGAGCGGACAACTGGAAGGTGAATTAGCGGCAATGGCTTTTAGTGATATTTATACTTTTGGCCCAACCTTTAGGGCAGAGAACAGCAATACAACCCGGCATCTTGCAGAGTTTTGGATGATTGAGCCGGAAGTTGCTTTCAACGATCTGGAGGACAACATGAACCTTGCAGAAGAATTCATCAAGTACGTTATCAAGCATGCGCTGGAGAATAACAAAGAAGACATTGAGTTTTTAGCGCAACGCCTGGAAGAAGAAGAAAAACAGAAGCCCCAAAACGAACGAAGTGAAATGGGGCTATTAGAGAAACTGGACTTTGTAGTGAACAACGATTTTGAACGTTTAACCTATACCGAAGCGATTGAAATTTTAAAAGAAAGCAATCACAATAAGAAAAAGAAATTTCAATACTTAATTGAAGGTTGGGGTGCAGACTTGCAGAGCGAACATGAGCGCTACCTGGTAGAAAAACATTTTAAAAAACCTGTTATCTTAACGGATTATCCAAAGGACATCAAGTCGTTCTACATGCGCATGAACGATGATGGCAAGACTGTGGCGGCAATGGATATTTTAGCGCCGGGTATTGGAGAAATTGTAGGTGGATCACAAAGAGAGGAAAGGCTTGACAGACTTACGAAACGCATGGACGAAATGAATATACCTGCTGAGGAAATGAATTGGTACCTGGATACCCGAAGATTCGGATCTTGCCCGCATGCAGGCTTTGGACTTGGCTTTGAGCGCCTGGTGCAGTTTGTAACCGGCATGGGAAATATCAGGGATGTAATACCTTTTCCACGTTACCCAAAAAGTGCGGAGTTTTAGTACCCACACTTTAAAGTGGAGTGATTCTAAGACTATATTTTCCAATAAAGAATGACATTAATTGAAGCTAAAAAATAAAGGCAGCCATTTACGGCTGCCTTTATTTTTTAAAACTTCAGGTTTATTATTTTCTATTCAAAAT
>JBBQQP010000321.1:0-4283 GCA_038215675.1 Chitinophagales bacterium
ACTTTTATAGATGAAATCAGTCATGATATACCGCACCAAAACTGGGGCTTGGCAGAATGGGAAAAAGATTTTCAGCACATGAAGGCTGCCGGCATTGATACGGTTATTTTGATCCGTTGTGGCTATCGTAAATTCCTGACGTATCCTTCTGCCTATTTACAAAAAAAATACAATGCATATAAGCCTCCCATCGATTTGGTGGAATTGTATTGCACCCTTGCCAATCAATATGGAATGAGTTTTTATTTTGGCTTATATGATAGTGGCCATTATTGGGATACGGGTAATTTGATACATGAAATAGAGGACAATCAGTTTATCATAGAAGAAGCCTGGCGAAAGTACGGACACCATCCTTCTTTCAAGGGTTGGTACCTGAGCATGGAAATAAGCCGCCGTACTATTGGCGCAGTGGATGCTTTTAGAACGCTCGGACTTCAATGCAAGGCCATCAGTAATAATTTGCCCACTTTTATTTCTCCCTGGATGGATGGTAAAAAGGCGGTGATGGCTGCTTCGGCGGAGCTTACAAAAGCAGCTGGTATTGAAGTGGAACAACATGAAAAAGAGTGGAACGAAATATTTAGCGGCATACAAGGTGCTGTAGATGCAGTTGCTTTTCAGGATGGTCATATTGACTTTGGTGAACTCAATACATTTTTTGCCGTCAATAAAAAACTGGCCGATCAATATGGCATGCACTGCTGGACCAATGCAGAAAGTTTTGACAGGGATATGCCCATCAAATTTTTGCCCATCAAATTTGAAAAGCTACGTTTGAAATTGGAAGCAGCCAGACTCGCTGGCTATGACAAAGCGATTACGTTTGAATTTTCACATTTTATGAGTCCCCAGTCGGCTTACATACAGGCTCACCATTTATACAACCGATACCAGGAGTATCGCAAACAATTATTGCAATGATGAAAGCGATCAAAAATTTAAGTATGAATGGAAATGTACTGCCATTTGAAATGCACCAGGTAGTAAATGCAAATGGTAATAAAACAAGGTTTATGTTAAAAGAAGATATTGGTCAATTTGTAATTCGAATACCGTTTGGTGACGTGCATGCTGCGTTAGGGATTGCAGCGGAAAGCCCGGAGGCAGGCGAAGTGAAACGCAGCCTGCCGAGGACTTGCAGCGGAAAGCCCGACCCGCAGGGGAACGCCCAACTTGTCAACATTGGAGTTGGTTTTAAAAGGGCTAAAATGGTATTTGCAATCGCATTTTGTTTGTTGTTCCTGCACTTAAATGGCTTTGCGCAAAAAGCGGCACAACCAATACGTGGTACCTGGATTACGAATGTGGCAAGTGAAGCCATGTATTCAAAAAAGAACATCCGGGAAGCGATTGATTTGTGTAAAAAAAATGGGATCAACAATGTGTACGTAGTGGTATGGAACAAGGGCGAAACCATGTATCCGAGTAAAGTAGTTGAGGCGTACATCGGCGTAAAGCAGGCAAAGGTTTTTGGACAACTAGATCCCTTAAAAGAGATGATTGAGGCGGGCCATAAAGCCGGAATAAAAGTGCATGCCTGGTTTGAGTTTGGGTTTAGTTACAATTATGGAGATAGCAATAGTATTTGGCAACAACGTTACCCACACTGGGTTGGGCGGGATGTACGTGGCAATATTTTACAGAAAAATAATTTTTTTTGGTGGAATGGATTGCATCCGGAGGTGCAGGACTTTATGAATAAGCTGGTGTTGGAAGTGGTGAATAATTATGACATTGATGGTGTGCAAGGGGATGATCGGTTGCCTGCTATGCCTTCGAATGGCGGCTATGATTATTTTACAAAAAATATGTATGCCAATGAGCATACTGGTGCAATGCCTCCTGTTGATTATAAAGATACCGCCTGGGTACAATGGCGTGCCAATAAATTGAGTGCTTACATCAGGCAATTGTATTGGGCTGTAAAAGCATTAAAACCAGGTTGCGTGGTTTCTTGGGCCCCAAGCATTTACCCATGGAGTAAGGAACAATATCTACAGGATTGGCCTGCCTGGCTCAATGGTGGATATGCAGATTATATTTTACCACAACTGTATCGCTATGATATAAAAGCTTACAAAAAAATAGTGGATGAATTGAATACGCAAGTGACTAAGGCGCAAAAGAAGAGGGTAGTGCCGGGTATTTTAACGGCTTTGGGAGATGGCTATTTGGTGAAACAAGAATTGCTGCAACAGATGATTGACTACAATCGAAAAAACGGTTATAACGGTGAATGCACTTTCTATTTTGAAACCCTAAAAAGATTGGGAAATTATTATTGATTGGCAGTTTGAATTCTAATTCTTCATTGGATCTATCTTAACTATCTGGTAAACCATTCTACAGATACCTTTGTAATATCAACCTGGTAATAGTTTGCCCGATTTTTTATTGGACAAATTTGAAAATCCGGTTCGGTCTAAATTGTTTTCGTCACTTTTTTCCATAAAGAACATACACCCGCCTCACTCACAAAAAAGGCCGCTGTAAAATACAGCGGCCAAAAAAGTAAACCAATCACTCAAACAAGTTCCTAATTATTTGGTGTCATCAATGGATTTAGCAGTAGTTCACTTGCCGGTATTGGCCATACATATGAAACGGATGTAGGTGCAACACTGCCGGCAGAAGCTTTCGCAGGAAAAGTAGCCCCCAGCCGCATAATATCAAGCGAACGAAATCCTTCTCCCAGTAATTCGATCCTTCTTTCATTCAAAATAAGACTGATTAATTCATCTTTGGTAGCTGGTGCAAATGTAGTAGTCGCATCGGAACGTTGCCTTACTGCATTTAATAGAGCCAGGGCCCTTGCATCAACAGCCGTTCCGGTTCTTGCTAATGCTTCCGCTAAATTAAGCATCACCTCGGCATACCGGATAATTGGCACATAGTTGTTTAAATCGTCGTTTAACTTAGTCCACCTGGCAGGAGTACTACCTGCAGCGGGCGTAACGAAATTCGTTCTGCGGGCATCTGTTGCTTTCCAATTTGCGTCAGCCAGTATTCCTGTTCCTATTAAACCAAATTCTGTAGTCCAATATTGACCGAGCCCGTTTTGTCCTCCGGGCGAATTGTTAACTGTCATTGGAAGACTAAAGATATTCTCAGCTGAGGTGTAGGGCGTTCTGAAAGCGGATAAAACAGCTGGTACCAGGCGATTGGTAATATTTGCCGGCGATTGGAAAGGGGCAGCCGCAGAAACAATTTTATTTGCTTCTGTAATAACAGAAGCATAATTTCCCATTGTAAGAAATACCCTGGTTTTTAAGGCAATTGCTGCATTTTTATGTGCACGAACCACGTTGCTGTCGCCTGTAATTCCATAAGTAGCAGGGAGGTTTGCTTCAGCAAAATTAAGGTCAGCAAGTATTTGTGTAAATATGACTGATTGTGTGGCCCTGGCTAAATTTGCGCCCTCCGGACTTTTATTGGGCGTTAACCGCAACGGTACGCTTGCACTAGCCCCATTGTCGGCATTGAACGGGCGACGTGCATACAAACTCTGCAGGTAAAAATAACTAAGTGCTCTGCAAAATTGTACTTCTGCCTTGTATGCACTTGCAACAGTGGGCGCTATTAGATTGGCATTTGCGTCAATTCCTTCCAATACCAAATTGCCCCGGTTAATGGCTGCATAACCTGCAGACCACATATTTTCCACCTGGTTATCGTTTGATGGTAAGGAAAAATTCCACACACTTACTGCGGTTACCACATTATTGGTTGCATTGATCCAGTCTTCTCCTCTAACATCCTGGTAAATCAACGCTCTACCGCCAAGAAACTGTCCACTTTTAACGGCGGAGTACACCCCAAAAACCTGTTGTGCAATACGTGTTGGCGTAGAAAATGCACTAACATCTGACAGAACCGTTTGAGGAATCGGGCTCAATCTTTCCTTGTCGCAACCGCTAACAACGATAGCTGATAGTGTTAAAACAATCAACGATCTATATATAGTATTTTTAATATTTTTCATTTTACTGATTTTTATGTTAGAAACCAACGTTTATACCCAAAGTGAATGTTCTTGCCTGACCTACTGTATTCCTATCTACTCCTGGAGTCAAGGCCGTATTTCCATTAACAGAAATTTCAGGATCTACCCCAGGGTAATTGGTTATGATAAATGGGTTAAGTGCCTGCGCATATAATCGAATACTGGATATATTGATTTTATCGACCCAATTTTGTTGAAGTGTATAACCAAATGCGATACTCCTAACCCTTAGGAAATTTCCACTAAAAAGATTGGCATCAATGGGAATCGCCGACCC
>JBBQQP010000322.1:0-4278 GCA_038215675.1 Chitinophagales bacterium
CTAGTGTTGGTTCAAATTCAGGTCAGATAACTCAGGAGGATAAACTTCTTTTATAACAGTTTGTACTTTTTTATTTTCGCAAAAAATTTCATCCAGATTTTCTACCAGCCACCATTGTTATTACTATCATATCCAGAAAAAATAAGCATAGACGTTCCAATCAAATGTGGTCATTAGCCAATATTTCTACTACTTCACCTGGTGCTTGTTGGGCAGGTAATTTTTAAATTCTACTCCTTACTAATTTTCTTTTCATAATCATCAATCCTTTTTATACAGTTCATGAGGGCCCGAAAATTATGATAGCTGCCTTTCCAGATTTGTGCTTTTAGTTTTGTTCTATATTCCGGTGAATTATCCAGGCCTGCTTCATACCAATCGCCATGTTGATAATCTATTAAATACGTTTGTACATACTGCCATTCTTTATAAAAATATCGCAGGTAATGCATACTATCACCTGGATACATAGAAGAAAACATCAGCAATGTATTCAATGCTTCGGCCTGTGCCCACCAGTTTTTGCTTTTATACGTAATGGTTAACCCTGGCTTGTTCTTAAAATAATAGCCTTCATCGTAAATTCCGCCAACATTATTATCCCACCCGTTATGTAAAGCATGATCAACCATTTTTTTACCAGCTGCTAATGTTTTTTGTGAAGCTTTGCCGTTTAATGCTTCATCCGCTTCCTGCATTAAATAAGCTGTTTCCACATCATGCCCAAAAGAAACATGATCTATGTGATGATTTTTTCTGATGATGGAGTCCGGCATATTACGAAAGGAAACCGGTTTCCAATCATAGGTAAAATAAAGTTGCAGGTAACCTTTTGAGGTTACAATTTTATCCCGGATTAACTCCAGCATTTCCTGTAATCTATCTTTTATTAGTGCATCCGGCCAAACTTTATATAGTTCAGTCAGTGCTTCCAAAAGATGTATCGAACTGTTCTGGTCTTTATAACCCAGGTCCGATGTACTTTTTATATCCGACGTTCTTATTATAGGCGATCCATCCCTGTTTAAATGCTGGTAATAGCCCTTGTAGACAGGATCATGGCTATTTTTCTCCAGCCACATAAATGCCGCCTTTGCTAAATTTAATGCGGCAGTATCATTTGAACATTCATAATATGCACTCAAACCATAAATGGCAAATGCATTTCCATAAGCATCTTTTATTGTGCTTTTTATTGTACCATCTCTTGCAACCAAATTATAAAAACCGCCATATTGTTGGTCCCACATTTTATCACGCAAAAAATAAAATCCATGTGCAGACATTGAGATGTAGGCTGTATCATTATAAAACATTGCCGCCTTTGCCGTAGACCATGTGTGCCTGGCCTGCGTAACAATCATTTTATCCTGTGGACCAACCGGTTTAAAATCATAAGTAAACGTACTGAGATAACCGCCAAATAAAGTATCAATATTGCGTGGATAATACACATCCAAAAGACCTTGCTTTGCAGCATAATGCATCTGCGATTTAATACTATCAAGGCTATTGCCTTGACCGAAGGTTATAATTGATATGAATAATACAAGGATTAATAATATTGATTTCATTGTATATATTTTTTAAACCATAGACCAACCAACCCTACAAGTTATATTACTTGCTTAATAAAATCCTGAGAATTTTTTTAATCTAATAAATTAACGAACTGACGATAATTTATTTGCGGCCAAAACAAAAACAAACAGTCTGAAATGCCATCGCCTAAAACAATTCCACCGGCTGCGAGTAGAAGGCCAGTTCGCCAGCTTTGGAAAATCATGCCGCATTAATGCAGTTCCAGTTCAAAACTGCCAGGAATAAAAGATCAGCAGAAACGATTAAAACCATACGCAACCATAGTAAAATTAGCAGCAACACAGGATACGCTATTTTTCAAAATAAACATTTGCCGGTTGTTAAAAGAACAATGCGCTCATTTTGTTGAAACCAATTGAAATAGAAGATTTAATAAATGCAGTCAACAAGGCGGCCGAAAAAAGAAACAAGACTCTACCAAACCCACAACTGGAACTTTTGCTGGAACAATTGCGTCCGCAAAAAAATGCCATTACCCGTATAGCCTTCCCTACTACAGAAAGCCTGCATTTTATATCCATAACAGATATTGTTTACCTGGAAGCCAGTATAAATTATACGCATTTTTACCTGGGCAACGGGAAAAATATTAGTAGCACGAACCCTGAAAGATTTTGAAGACATGCTGCCGGAGGATTTATTTTTACACATCCACAACTCCTATTTTATTAATAAAAATTTTGTAGAGCGCTACATCAGGGGCGAATTTGGACAGGTAGTAATGAGCATTGGTACCACACTGGATGTCTCCAAAAGAAAAAAAGCATTTTTTTTAAAAGCGATTGGGTATTGATTTCAAATAGTAAACCCATCCGTTCAGCGCTAACTGTACCAATCAATGTAAGCATTAATGGATCACAAAATGAATGTCTACATTAATTGCAAGTTGATTTATTTTTTATTAATTTTCTTCAACAATCCAATTATCCTCTTTGTAAAAAATCCTTCTTTTTTTATTGTACTGCCTTGTAGCACACCAGGCCCAAGAATTCGGTATCCTTTTATTAACCAGAAAATGTAACATTTATAATCAGGTGAAATGAATACAACAACTCCCGGGTCTCAAAAAGCAGTTTCTGTAACTACGTATTTACTGGTATCGGCTGTGAGCCTTGTTGCTGCTGCCGTTATTGGCTACTATTATCTGAATTTCATGAAAAAGGGCGGCTCCGAAAAAATGGATGACCGTGTTTTTTACCTGGTACTGGTGCTTTTTGGCATGGCGGCAAGTGCCCTCATATTTGGCATCATGAATTCTTACGCTACTGTAAAAGGCATACAGGCAAATGTTACTTACAAATTAACAGGACCGATCGTAGGCGTAGTGCTGACGGTATTGGGCGGCTTTATAATACCAAAAGGTTCCAGCAACCAGATGCTGACGATCAGGATTGCTGACCAGGATAAAAATGCGATTGCAAAAGGCCGGGTTACGTTAACCTTTCCCCATTACCAGCGGGAGGCCTCAGTAAACGAAAAAGGCATGGTAGTATTTCCTGAAATACCTTATGACCAGTTACGAAATAGTATCACCATAAATGTAGTAAGCGATGGTTATGCTCCCATCACAATGGATACCCTGCTGGCTAATTTTGACCCGGTTTATATTATGTTGATGCAGGCAAAAATTATCCGGCTGGAGGGAACGGTAAAAGATGCCGCAGACAGGCCCATCAGGGATGTGGATGTGATGGTGGATGGCACCCCTTATGCCACAAAAACCATCAATGATGGCAGCTTTCAAATACCCTTACCCGACTACCATTTTGGCGACAGGATAACGGTAATAACAGCCCACCCTGCTTATGAGGATAAACAAAAACCATTCACGATTGAGTCGGGCAAAATTGACAATATCGAATTCGTATTAAATCCCCTTCCGGTTGATAACAATAAAAACAAAAAAAAATGAAAACAACAATCCTTCTCACCGCTTTATTTGCCGGCATTTTCAATGCTGGTATTGCACAACAGGTAATTATTAAAGGCACATTGCGTTGCACAAACAATGGCGTAACGTCTACCAGGGGTGCTACCAATATTATCATCATCCCATCTTTTAACCCCATTTCCGCTGTAGCAACCACCACTACACCAAAGGGATATTTTGAGATTAAAACCGGGTGGAATGCAAAAGAACTAAGGGACAAAAATGTATCGTTGTATATTTTAACTAAATGCAGCAGTTGCAAAAAAGTAGAACGGATATTTATTTCGGAAGATCTTGATAAAAAAAATACAGACCCCACTAAAATGTACGTAACAATAAAAAACTGGAAGATGCTGGATAATTGTAAGGATACAGAATTACCTGATCTTATGTCTGAAAAACTACTGGACTCTGCACATCGCCTGCCTGCATTAAGCCTGGATGGTAAAGCGCCGGGAAGCGCCGGGATGGGCACTGTCTCGTTTATTAATCTATTTGAAAAGCTGGTAACAGCAGCGGCTACTACAAATTTTGGCGTTTTTAAAGCCGCTGTTATTTTGCCGGGAAAAATCAGGTTTGGCAGTTTTTTACAAGCCTCTGCCATTACCAATACCGACAATACCGGTTTCAATTTTTCTCCTTCCCGTAACCTTTCTGAAGCCGTATTTTGGAATGCAGCTTCCATTACAAACAGCAGCAAACCAAACAGTATAAATCTACTTGCCAATTTTAAGAACAATATTAAA
>JBBQQP010000323.1:0-4264 GCA_038215675.1 Chitinophagales bacterium
AAGAAAACAGGTAGAATATAAATAAAAAAGGGACCAAGATAGAAATCTAGTCCCGCTTTAAAATCCAATATCCTATGAAAAACCGAAACGAAGGTAGTTGGTAATTCTATTAAACACAAGTTTTTGCAAAACTATTTTAAAGTTTTCATTGCGTTAGTTCAACACAAAAAAAAATATAAATATTTGGTTTTAAATCATTTATAAAACTAATTTTTAATTAACTGCCCTGTATTTATCTTTCTTAAAAAGGTAACTCGCCCCCTGGTACCAGGCAATCGCTTCCTTCGAAAGGCTATCAGTGTCGGGTATCCGTTTAGCTGATCCAGATAATAAATCCGGCAAATATGAATCTATCCTTTTCTGTGGAGACAATATCACCAGTTTTCCACTTTTTAGATAGCCAAGGTTCTGATACGTACTAATAAAAACCCTGTCCCTCCAAACAGGTGTTCTATAAATGTCAAAACCCAAAAAACGACTGGTGTAATTGAAGTTTAGTAACCCCAACAATGTAGGCGCCAGGTCTATCTGACTCGTTAGCCGATGTTCATTCAAGGGTTGAATTAATTTAGGGGCGTAAATAAAACAAGGTATCTGGTAGCGGTTAACCGGCAAATCTGTTTTACCTGCACTACGGGAACAGTGATCTGAAACAATTACAAAAACGGTATTGTCAAACCATGGCTTCCGAGCGGCATCGGTCAGGAACTTATGAATGGCATAATCAGTGTATTTTACACCACCTTGAGACTGGTGAGAAGCGGACAGTATATCAATGCGCCCATCCGGAAAAGTGTAGGGCCGGTGATTGCTGATAGTCATTACATGATTAAAAAAGGGCTTGCCTTTTTTGTAACTTTCATCGCATTGGCCGAGTGTGAAATTAAAAGCAGCTTCATCATCAATTCCCCAGGCAGTCGTGTGATTTACCAACGCATCCGGTATGTCTCTTTTATCAAGCACTTTATAGCTATTATTGCTAAAAAAATAACCCATATTATCAAAGAAACTATTGCCACCATAAATATAATTTACCTCATAGCCTTTGCTTTTAAATACGCTTCCCAATGAAAAAAGTCCTTCATTATTTGGACGGCGAACAATCGATTGACCCGGAGTTGGCGGAATAGCCAGGGAAAGTGCTTCCAAACCTCTTACCGTTCTGGTACCAGAGGCATAAAAATTACTAAAAAACAAACTCTTCGGTATCAATGAATCAAGGTAGGGCGTAATATTCTCCTTGTTACCGAAATATTTCAAATAATCACCACTTAAACTTTCCACACTTATCAAAACAACATTCCATTTATGTTCCGGACTTTCATTTTGAATTTTGCGTTCTATACTCAACGTATCAGTAGAAAAGGTTGCATTGGGTGCTTGTAGCATTTTACGAAGCAGCGTAAGATTTGCTGTGTCATTTTGTTCCCTGTAAAACTGGTGATAATCTATTTCATTGTTCCAGAATGCCGCACCAAATTCATACGTGCCATTACCAGCCAACTCGTTTACATAGTTATTACTACTGATGTTTTTGAAATGATTGTTTACCAA
Source organism: Chitinophagales bacterium (assembly GCA_038215675.1). Taxonomy (GTDB): domain Bacteria; phylum Bacteroidota; class Bacteroidia; order Chitinophagales; family Chitinophagaceae; genus Ferruginibacter. The sequence goes on from JBBQQP010000323.1 coordinate 1,555, forward strand.
AAAATACCCCGCAACCGGCACCAGTAAAAACCCGATAAAAAAAACAGTTCTTCGGGCAAAATGCATACTTACGTCTTGTGAAGCGATCACTTTTTTTCGTACTAAAAACAAAAGTATTACTACCACCAGCAGCACCACCGCAATAATGAAAGGCATGTTATAAGACTCCCAGATATTGCCCAATACTTCGTTGGTGTAGATTAAATAATCAACTGCTATAAAATTAAAACGGACATTAAACTCGTTCCAAAACACAATTTCGCTACCGGCTGTTGCAACCAATATAAATGTGATGATAAATAACAGCAGGAAAAGGGGCAGGCGTTGCCATTTTTTTTGATACCAGCCATCTTTCATCAACCAGCAATAGAGCGCAACCGGGATGGCGAAAAAGCTGCTCACCACCAGATCGTAAAACACCCCTATGGTAAAAATGCCAATGAAGCGCAAAAAAGAAAGTTCAAGATTAGGCCAACTTTTCGCAAACAGGAACAACCTTGTTATAAAACCAATTGTACATACCAACAAAACAGTTACCGCTATTGGGCCAAAGCGATGTTTAAATAGACTTTTCAAGCTAAGCATATGCAAAATTACGCATTGCTGCCCCGTATTGCAGATAAATCAAGGGCTTAACAATCCATTAAAACCAGCTTGTGGTTTTCTTTTTACTTCTGCCGCCAAGCCCCAGTGCACCTAACAAAGAACGAACAATGGTATTACCAGCAGTTCGGGCCATACTTTTTACAACTGTGTTATTGGCTACCTGTTCAAACATAGAAGGCTCTTCCTTTTCCGCCTTTTTGGAGGGCTTCGCCTCTTTTGCTGCCTGTGCAATTTCCGCAGCTTCCTCTAGCTTGGCAGTCAATATTTCGTAAGCGCTTTCGGAATCTATGGGCTGGTTGTATTTGACAGCCAGTTTTGATCTACCCACAATGCCGTCAATTTCCACATCTGTCAACACATCCATACGGCTGCGGGGTGAGCACAACATCACTTGGGCCAACGGTGTAGGAATACCTTTTTCATTCAGCATAGTCACCAACGCCTCACCAATACCTAACCGGGTAATCAAATCTTCTGTTTTATAAAACTCGGTTTCTGGATAGTTTTCAGCAGTTTGTTTGATCACTTTCCTGTCTACAGCCGTAAATGCTCGTAAGGCATGCTGCATTTTTAAACCCAATTGCCCAAGTACATCAGCGGGAATGTCCATCGGGTTTTGGGTACAAAAGAAAATCCCAATGCCTTTAGACCGGATCAATTTAATCACCGTTTCAATTTGTTGCAATAATGCACTGCTCGCTTCCTGGAATATCAAATGAGCTTCATCAATAAAAAGCACCAACTTTGGTTTATCCAAATCACCTTCTTCCGGACAACTGGCGTAAAGTTCGGCCATCATCTGCAGCATAAAGGTGGAAAACAGTTTCGGCCTATCCTGCAAATCGGTTACCCGCAGCACATTGATTACACCACGGCCTTTATCATCTATCCGCATGAGGTCGTCTACTTCAAAACTTTTTTCGCCGAAGAAAACATCCGCTCCCTGCTGCTGCAATTCAATCACTTTTCTTAAAATAGTGCCTGTACTTGTAGTGGATATTTTTCCATAAATTTTTTCCAATTCAGCTTTTCCTTCATCCCCGATGTATTGCAATACTTTAATGAAATCTTTTAAATCAAGCAAGGGCATTTTTGCATCATCACAATATTTAAAAATCATCGCTACTACTCCACCCTGTGTATCATTCAGGCCCAAAATTTTACTCAGCAATACCGGGCCAAACTCACTCACTGTTGCCCTTAGCCGCACTCCTTTTTGATCGCTCAATGTCATCAATTCAGCAGTAAATTGTTCCGGCTTATACTCCATGTTTATCTTTTGATAACGGTCTGTTACTTTATCATTAACGGTTCCAATCGCTGCAATACCACTCAAATCGCCTTTAATATCCATCAGCAAAACCGGAACACTTGAATCACTTAAAAACTCGCTGATCATTTGCAACGTTTTCGTTTTACCGGTGCCGGTAGCTCCTGCAATTAAACCATGCCGGTTCATTGTTTTTAACGGAAGGTAAATGCCGGCATCCGCTATTACCTCTCCATCCAGAATAGCAGCACCGATTTTTACTGATTCGCCTTTAAAAGTGTAACCTGCTTTTATTGCTGCTATAAATTCTTCTTTGTTTGACATGGTTTAAATATTTTTGGAAAGATACAAATGAGCTACGAAAGATATTCATTCATTTTTTAACTTCATTACTAAATCAGCATTACACTTGAAATACTCACTGATAGCCCTTCTTGTGACGTTTCGGGAATTGTTTTTATTTCGGCAGGTATTACCGGATCAATCGAAAAATTTATACCGAAGCAACGCCAGGTGAAAAACTTTTTGCAGAAAATATTTTATACAAAGATTCCTGTTATTGCCAAACTTTCACCTCAGCAAGCACCCGGTAGAAAAATTGTTTGTAGGTGATAAAGGAAAGTGTTTTGATCGTTATTCCCTGGAAGATTTTACCAACGATTAATGTAATAATATCGGCCTTTACAATGGCTCAGAATTGAATGATGCAGGCCGTATTAATTTCTCGAAAAAGGTAAGCGACCCTGGAAAATTTTAAAATGCACAATGGCATGTTTACAAAATTGCAACAGGTGATAGACTATTATAAAAATCCCGCAGCATTTATAACCGATG
>JBBQQP010000324.1:0-4249 GCA_038215675.1 Chitinophagales bacterium
TGTTTTAAAGTTATTTCAATGATTCTGCTGAATGGTGGATAAAAAAACTGCTGCCGGTTATTGATTTCAAACTCGTACAATTTTTTATAATCATGCTGTTCTACAAATTTCAAAACCGGATGATTTACCTGGGTAGCCTGTATCAACACTTTTCCCTGTTCATCTTTTCTTCCTGCCCTTCCACTCACCTGCTCCATTAGTTGAAACGCTCTTTCATTTACCCTGAAATCCGCAAAACTTAATAAGCCATCCGCATCCAAAATACCCACCAAACTCACCTTCTCAAAATCAAGTCCTTTCACCACCATTTGTGTACCCACCAAAACGTCTATCCGCTGTTGCTCAAATAATTTAATCAGGTTATCATGCGCCGATTTACCCCTCACCGAATCAACATCCATTCTGGCTACCCTCAACTTTGGAAATTCTTCTTCAATCATCTCCTCTATTTTTTCAGTACCAAAATTTTTCTCCATCCAGTTAACGGTGCCACAGGCAGGGCATTCGGTAATTTTAGGATAAGTAGTGCCGCAATAATGGCAATGCAGTTTGTTTGAATACTTATGCAACGTTAACGTAACATCGCAGTTTTTACATTGCGGCAGGTAACCACAAGTACCACAAATTAAATAAGGCGAATAGCCACGCCTGTTTTGAAACAAGATTACCTGTCTGCCATTTTCAACCGTTTGATTGATTGCTTCTTTTAGCTGTGGTGACAACATCACTTTGCCTTTCTGTACTACTTTCCTGGTATCAATAATTTCAATCGTTGGTAAATGTATTCCGCCAAAGCGTTCATTCAGTTCAACCAATCCATATTTACCTTTTTGCGCATTGAAATACGTTTCTATTGACGGTGTGGCGCTCCCCATTAATACTTTTGCATTGAACAGGGAAGCATAATATGCAGCCGCATCCCGTGCATTGTACCTGGGAGCCGGGTCCTGCTGCTTGAATGACGAATCGTGTTCTTCGTCCACTACAATTAACCCAAGATCTTTAAAGGGCAGAAAAAGAGCACTGCGGGCACCCAATACAATTCTTGTTTCGCCGGTTTTAATTTTATTCCACAACTCTACCCTTTCGTTGTTATTAAATTTAGAATGATAGATAGCAATATTGCCACCAAAATGTGTTTGCAGGCGGCGAATCATTTGGGATGTAAGTGCTATCTCCGGCAAAAGATACAATACCTGCTTGCCCTGCTGGTAATATTCTTCGATCAGTTTGATGTACAATTGTGTTTTACCGCTACTGGTAACTCCATGCAACAAACAAACATTCCTGGTGGTAAAACTTTCTCTTACCTGTTTCAACGCAACTGCCTGGGCAGCACTCAATTCAAAATTCAGGTCCATCGCTTTGGGCATTGTCTTCACCCTATCTACACTACGCTTTTCAATTCGTAAAATCTGCTTATCAGCAAGCCCTTTTAATTGTGCAACCGATGCCCCGGATTTCTTTAAGAGTGCAGACTGTGTTACATCCCCTTCCGTTTTACTAAGATGCAGATAAGCCAATAATAATTCCATTTGCTTGGGAGCCTTCGACCAATTGTTTAGTAATTCACCCAATTCCTTTTCATTGTCGTAGTTAGGGTTTAGTAATATAAAATTTTCCATTTTGCTTTTATATCGCTCACTCAAAGCTTCCCAAACAATACAAACTTTTTTATCTATCAGCTTTTTTATAACCGGATAAACATGTGTTACATCCAACACCTGTTGCACTTCGGTTAAGTTCAATTGCTTTTTAATAAGCAATGCTTCCGCCACCACATATTCATCCCCATCAAGGTCTATAAAATCATCCCCATATTCTTCATTAAATAATAAAATGGTTTCGCTGCTCAATTTAAAATGCGCCGGCAGTGCCGCTGCCATTACTTCTCCTTCGCTGCACATATAATAATCACTCATCCATTTCCACAACTTTAATTGCTCGGGGTAAAGCAGCGGTTCATCATCCAATATGTTTAAAATGTCTTTGGTTTGATAAGGCGGGGCGTCGGTGGTGATTGATTTTACAATACCAGCATACCTTTTATTTTTGCCCAATATCACTTCCACTCTGCATCCCTGCTTTATTTTATTGGTAAATATTTCTGGTACTGAATACGTGTAGGTGGTGGGTAATGCGAGTGGGAGAATTACGGTAGCGTAAAAGTGGTATCCACCCCCGTTCCCTAAAGGGGAGGTATTCAACGACGCTGCTCCTTCATCATTAGTTGATGGAATATCGAAAAGAGGTATTTGATTTTGGTCACTCATTTGCTGATTTTTCGCTCATACTTTTTGATGTCCTTCATTCTTAATTATTCATTACTCCTTATTCATTACTCATTCTTATTCCCCTCCTCACCTATCCAACTGGCTTTGTATGCAATTAATTTCTCTTCCATCAACCGGCACACTTTCTCCTTTAACATCGTAACATCCATATTGGTTAATCCTGCAACACTTATTTCTTCAAGATATACTGCTCGGGATCTCCCGGGGCTTAATGAAAAAACGCTTTTATAATTCAACCGATCATAGGTATCTAAAAACAAAACCGGCTTAATCGGTGTTTGCGTTTCAATGGCAATTTTAAAAGCCCCATCATAAAAATCTTTGATTGGTTTGCCTGTCATGTTAAAAGTACCTTCCGGCGCAATTACAACTGAAATGCCTTTACGGATAACGGCTTTTAATATAAGGACACTGGCAGCTCTTTTTTCTGCACTGCTTCTGTCGACCATTACCACTGCATTGCGGTAAAAAAAACCGAATACAGGAACTTTCGCCATATCCGACTTTCCCAAAATTCTGAAGTGTTGTTTTCGGATGGCTTTCAAAATAATTGGAATATCCATGTAGGAAATATGATTGAAAACAAAAACATATTGCCTGGTTATATCATGTGGCACTTCAAACAGGTTCCGGTGAAGGATACCCCAGATCAACATCATTATGTCGGCCCATAGCTGACAAATTTTATATATGATATTACCACCACGTATTTTACCAAAAAACGAAGCAATGAATACGAAGGGAAACAATAATAACATAACGGCAATAAATAATACAAAACCATATACCGAAAAAAACACCCTAAATGAAGAAATTAAATATTTCATAATCAAAAGCGAATATAATGTGTTTACCCGTTAAGCGAATATTGATCTAATTTCGCTTTGAAATTTGAGTTTTCCGGACTGAAAATCAAGGGGAAACCAATAAAATGCGGGCGTTCCCCAAAAATCCTTTGCAGAAATTATTCAATTTAAATTCTATTTCCTTACCTTTGCCGTCCTAAATTTTGGTTATATGTTAGCAGTAGTAAAAATAGCAGGTCAACAGTTTAAAGTGAAAGCGGGCGATAGCCTGTACGTGCCCCGGATCGATGGCAATAGTGGTGACAAAGTTGAGTTTTCAGAGGTTCTGATGACAGACAACGCAGGTACACTTACAATTGGCGCCGATGTAAAAGCAATCGTAAAAGCAGAAATATTGACTGCACTTGTACAAGGCGATAAAGTGATTGCCTTTAAAATGAAAAGAAGAAAAGGCTTCCGTAAAAAGCACGGACATCGTACACACTATACAAAAATTCAAGTGACTGAAATCGCTTAATTAAGTTGATTTTTTTTAGAACAGATGCCATATAAATTTCATTGGCATTTCTAAATATGATCATCCGGCAATTCGAATTTCAATAAAAAAAATAATTTAAGATGGCACATAAAAAAGGCGAAGGCTCGGTTAAAAATGGTCGCGATTCGCAAAGTAAAAGATTAGGTGTGAAAATTTATGGCGGTCAACCAGCCATTGCAGGAAATATAATCGTTCGTCAACGTGGTACTGTTTATCATCCAGGTAAAAATGTTGGTCTTGGAAAAGATTTTACCATTTTTGCTTTAACGGACGGTGTTGTAGAATTTAAAAAAGGAAGAGGCGATAAGAGCTTTATTTCTGTGAATGCTGTCGAAGCAACTGCTTGATAATTAAAGTTTTTTTTGGCAGGTAAAAAAATATTTTTACTTTTAAGTATTATTTACTAACCAATTAAATTTTAAAGATTATGGCAACTGCAAAAAAAGCTGCAAAAAAAGCGGCTCCTGCAAAAAAAGCGGCTCCTGCAAAGAAGGCTGCTCCGGTAAAAAAAGCTGCTCCTGCAAAGAAAGCTGCTCCTGCTCCAGTGAAAGCTGCTGCTCCTGCAAAAAAAGCTGCTCCAAAAAAAGCTGCTCCTGCAAAGAAAGCTGCTG
>JBBQQP010000325.1:0-4215 GCA_038215675.1 Chitinophagales bacterium
CGAACAGGAACAGTATTGATGCTATAAGACTCAAACTACAATGGTGAGTTCTAAATTTCCAGTAAAGAATTAATGTAATATTTGTTTAAAAGGGTGATTTACTTCAACTCTCCCGGAAGAAGTACCCACCCTATACCAAAACGTTTTTTTTTAAGATTCATATTCGTTTTGAAATTTTATTTGTACCGGAAAAGATTGAATTATTTATTTAGTCATTTCTTAAAAATTTGAGCTACGCTGTTTATGCAGCTCGTTACTAAGTAAACTATTCTTTTTTCCGAATAATCTTCTCCAAAAAAAAAAATGAACGCAGGTTTCTGAAACACTTGTGAAGGGTTAACAACCATTGCACCCGTCCCTAAAAACAACATCAAATGTTTTCAGGGGAATATTGGGGGTAGATTTTCACCCTTCTAAATATGTACCAGTCGTTTTTAAAAAGCAAACAATTTACCCACAGGTAATTTTGTAGAATTTAGGTTCTTATATTTGCGATTGTAAAATTTTTTATGAAAAATATCCTATGGGGTTTTGCCCTTTTTATGGGCTCCAATGCCTACTCACAAAATTCACTGGAGCTTGATCCGGTTACCATTACAACTACCAGGCAGCCGCAAAAGCTGAGTGAAACAGGCAGAAGCATTACGGTAATAGAGGGCAAATTGTTTCAACAGTTGCCTGTCAATTCTATTGACGAGTTATTGAAGTATGTGCCGGGTGTAGAGATCCAGTCGAGAGGACCAATGGGCGCACAAAGTGATATCGTAATGCGTGGAGGAACTTTTCAACAGGTATTGATTTTGCTGGATGGCATCAAATTAAACGATCCGATCACAGGACACTTTTCATCCTATATACCAGTAGCGCCATTTGAAATAGAACGCATAGAAGTGTTGCGTGGTCCTGCAGCGGCCATTTATGGTGCTGAGGCTGTTGGTGGTGTCATCAATATTATCACCAAAACTTTTAGCCGGTACAGTAAAGAAAAAAAGAAAAATGCCAATATTGGAATGGCTGTAGGAGAATACAGATTTGTAAATGCAGATGCCGGATTTAGAACAACCGGTCCAAAAATAAATGCTGCCGTCGGATTGTTAAGTAACAATACAACAGGACAATTATTAAGAGACAATAACAGGGGCTATCTGCACAATCATACCCTCGGAGGCTCTATCGCTTTTGTATTAAAAAACAATTGGCAGCTATCGGTTAGGTCCAGTCTTGACCGGAGAGATTTTGCCGCACAAAATTTTTATACCCGTTTTAAAAGCGATACTGCCACGGAAAAAGTAAACACCTGGTGGAACCAGGTTCAATTAAAAAAACAATCCGAAAAGTACACACAGCAGATTGATATTATGTATAAGGAAACGAGTGATTATTATCTGTACAATGCTTCTTCCATTGCCAATGAAAATAGATCAAAACATTTGATTGCCCAGTATTTACGCTCACAAAAAATTAATGATCAGGTAAACATTAGCATGGGTACCCAATTAGACCGTAGGGCAATTGCTTCAAATGACCGTGGCAATCATGCGACCCACCATGGAGCCATCTTCGGTTCGCTATTATACAACAAAAATAAATTCAGAATATCCCCTGGATTACGACTGGACTGGGATGAGAATTATGGCACTGCAATTTTGCCACAAGTGAATACTTCTTATAATCTGGATAAGATTACGTTTCGGGCAAATGCAGGCCGGGCTATACGCAGCGCCGATTACACCGAGCGGTACAACAATTATAATAAAGCCATCGTAACAGGCGGCAGCATAGGAAATCCAGATCTGTCTACCGAAAACTCATGGAGTTATGAAGCAGGGATGGACGTATTTTCAGGTAAAAATTTTAAGGCATCGGCAAGTGCATTTTACCGCGATCAAAATGATGTGATCGACTTTGTAACCACCCCCTATTCCGCAATGCCACGCAAACAGAACCTGGTACCGGGCGGTATTTATGCATTGGCAAAAAACATAAAAAGTGTTCAAACCCGTGGAGTAGAAATAGAGCTTACTTATAAAAAATCGTTTACAAACAGCAGGAGCCTTTTGATCAATGCCGGGATTACCTTTCTAAAATCTGTGGGTAGTGATTCGATTCCTTCCTTCTACATTATCTCGCACGCCAAAACAATGCTGCAGTTTACTTCCATTTATAGTTTTAAAAACATCAGCATTTCCGTTAGTATGATTTATAAAGACAGGGCGCCAACGGCGGCCTCTGCCATCAATGCAGTAATTTCTAAAAGTTATTTCTTAATAAATGCAAAAGTTGGTTATAACATTGCAAGCCGGGTAAAACTATTTATTACAACCAACAACATCACCGACATTTCGTACAGCGATTTGCTGGGAAGCAAAATGCCCCGCAGGTGGACAACGGGTGGTGTATCAGTAATGTTATAATCACAGCAATACTTTTTTAATTCAACATTTCTATTCGCTTAATGTTTTGTGAACATTTTAATTGGCAGCATCCATTCGTACCTTGCACCTAAAATCAATTATATGAATTTTCTTTCAAGCCTCCAGATTCAGGCAAAAAATAAGGGTGTTTCTACCGGTACAAAATGGATCGCTTCCAAGGGTGCCAACATTGGTTCTTACTCTCCTGTGGACGGTCAGTTGATAGCATCCGTAAAATCGTGCGACAAAGATACTTACGACACCGTGATCGTAAAGGCACAGGAAGCCTTTATAGAATGGCGTACATGGCCGGCTCCAAAAAGAGGCGATGTGGTAAGACAAATCGGCGAAGAATTAAGAGCCAATAAACAAGCGCTTGGCACGCTCGTCAGTTACGAAATGGGTAAGAGCTTACAAGAAGGCTTAGGCGAAGTACAAGAGATGATTGACATCTGTGATTTTGCGGTGGGACTGTCACGCCAGTTGCACGGACTGACCATGCACAGCGAAAGACCGGGCCATAGAATGTACGAACAATACCACCCATTGGGAATCGTAGGTATCATTTCAGCCTTCAATTTTCCGGTGGCGGTATGGAGCTGGAACACCATGCTGGCATGGGTTTGTGGTGATGTATGTGTTTGGAAGCCGAGCGAAAAAGCTCCACTTTGTGGCATTGCCTGTCAGCAAATAACTGCCAGGGTTTTTAAAAAGAACAATGTACCGGAAGGTGTAAATAATTTAATTACCGGCGGCCGTGAAGTGGGTGAATGGATGAGTGCAGATACGAGGATTCCATTGATGTCTGCAACCGGCAGTACCCGCATGGGGAAGGCATTGGCTGCCGCAGTAGCGCAACGCCTTGGTAAAAGTTTGCTTGAATTGGGTGGCAACAATGCCATCATCATCACCCCCAATGCCGACCTTGACATGGCATTGATTGGTGCAGCGTTTGGTGCGGTTGGTACAGCAGGTCAGCGCTGCACTTCTACCCGCAGATTGATCATACATGAAAAAGTGTACAATAAATTCAAAGAGAAACTGGTGAATGCTTACCAGCAATTAAAAATTGGTAATCCGCTGAATGAAAAAAATCATGTAGGTCCGTTGATTGATACTGATGCGGTAGGTATGTACCTGGATGCCATCGAAAAATGCAAAGCAGAAGGCGGCAACTTTATTGTAGAAGGTGGTGTTATAAAAGGCAAGGGCTACGAAAGTGGCTGTTATGTAAAACCTTGCATAGCAGAAGCGAAAAACAGTTTTGCCATCGTACAGCACGAAACCTTTGCCCCCATTTTATACATCATGAAATACAAAACGCTGGACGAAGCCATTGCCCTGCAAAACGGAGTGCCACAAGGTTTGTCCTCTGCCATCATGACGAACAATTTAAGAGAAGCCGAACAGTTTTTATCACAGGCAGGCAGTGATTGTGGCATTGCGAATGTAAACATCGGTACCTCCGGTGCAGAAATAGGTGGCGCATTTGGTGGTGAAAAAGAAACCGGCGGCGGCAGAGAAAGCGGCAGCGATGCCTGGAAAGTGTACATGCGCAGGCAAACGAATACCATCAATTATACTGATAAATTACCACTGGCACAGGGGATAAAGTTTGATTTGTAATCTGCATAAAAATAAAAGAGTTTACATCTTTCTAAAAAGACGTAAACTCTTTTGTTTTATGACAAAAATTTTATCTTTAAAAATGCCTGTCAATAAAAAATATACCGCTGTTTTTGAGTTTGACAAGATTTACCACATTTACAATAAAACCAATAATAGAGAATTGCTTTTTCGT
>JBBQQP010000326.1:0-4133 GCA_038215675.1 Chitinophagales bacterium
TCCGGCAGCCTTGTAGCCAAAGTAAACACCTTGTACTTTACTGGCAACACAGTCCTTACTGGATCAGAGTTGTTTAAAAGCGATGGTACTGCCCAGGGTACAGTGATTGTAAAAGACATTGCAACGACTTCTCTTAGCTCACAGCCCGTAAACCTCACAGTAGTAGACCAAATGCTGTATTTTAACGCAGGTACTGGTGCTGAGGGACGGGAACTTTGGAGAAGCGACGGCACTAACGCAGGTACAGTTTTGGTTGCAGATCTCCGACCAGGAACCGCAAGTTCATCTCCCAAAGAATTGGTGAGGGCCGGTAACTACCTCTACTTTATTGCCAATAGTGCGCAATATGGCGAGGAAGTATTCAAAATTCTTATCAGTGCAAATAGCGAAACCCAATGGACCGGCAATATAAGCACCAACTGGCATGATGCCGGCAATTGGAGCAATGGCATTCCTAACACCAATAGCGAAGTAATAATACCCTCCGGAAGGCCGCGATATCCGGTAATTACCATAAATACTGTCATCAAAAAACTTACAATAAGTAGCGGCGCCTCGGTAGAAGTGGCCACGTCCGTACAACTTACGCTCACCAACTAATCATTATTAATCTATCATAATAAGGCCGGCTCATTTTGCCAGATCCGGCAAAGCTGACAACTACGTTTTTAATGCTTAATGGTCTATGCCGGTGACTACATCATCCGGCTAAAAATAAAAGACCAATCAGCATGTAGTTGCAGATTGTGTAAATGATCCTAAAAACAGACTTAACAGGGTAAGCTCAATTTATTTATTTAACCCGCAAAAAGATTTTAGTGAATGCACCGACATGGCATGCTCACGATCGTTGCCCATCATTGAAATTTTTATTGCGTTATCGTCTTTTATCCCGGCAGGCATTTCACCGGCTATACTACAAAAAATAAAAGTGTTCGCTTGAAAACCCCAACAAAAAAAAACAATGCCTACGATTGAAACAGCAGACTACAAACAATAAGGTAACCAAAAAAAACAAAAAGAAAAAAATCATTTATCCGGTGCGACTAAGGTTTGCCGCTTTTGCATGAAACAACCGTACGATCTTATAACACAATCCTTTTACCACTTTCTGCTGAGCGTTTTGCAGCATCCAATATTTCCATTACAATCACATTGTATTTTAAGGATGACTGGTCATCGGTACCTGGTATTTTATTTTGCAAGACGGCTGTTAAATAGGTGATGGGATCATTGATGGGTGCAGGCAATGGTGCTGCTTTTTTAGCAGCCTTAATATTTTCCCGCAGGCGGCTCACAATGCTGTCCCCATTCAATGCATGCAGGTAACCGGTTTCGCCAAAAACTTCCAGATCCTTAATTGAAAACGGCCAGTTCCAGGAAGCTTCAATTTGCCCCGTAGCTGTTGGATATTCTAATATAATCGTAGCGTCATCATCAACTTTAGGATAAACAGCCGGCTTGTAATTTCTTACAACAGCGGTTACTGCAGTTGGCCTGGCACCCTGCATCAGCCAGGTCATCAGGTTGGCTCCGTAGCAGCCAAAATCATTCAAGGCACCGGCACCATTTAGCACGGGATCTGTAAGCCAGCTTAAAAATTCCGGGCTGCATCCTATTTCTTTTGGTCCCTGGTGACCGTCATGTACTACCATTTTTTTAATAGAGCCAATACTCCCCTGCCTAATGGAATTGTAAACATCCAGATACGAAGCATACCAGGTGGTTTCAAAATTGGTCAACACTTTACTTTTAAATTTATTAGCCAGCAACTCCATGCGCTTTGCCTGGGCTAAAGTTGCTGCCAGTGGCTTTTCAACCATCACTGCAATACCGAGGGGAGCACAAATCTCAACAATATCCACATGCTTTGCTACTGCATTGTAGCCCAATACGGCATCTGGCTTCTTATCAATTACCAGCTTTTTTAAATCACTAAAAAACAGGGAATCGGGTAAATGATACCGCTTGCTGAATTTCTGCTGTAACTGTTTATCAGGCTCAGCTATACCAACAATATTTACCTCGCCTTTATTGTATTGATTCAACACGCTATGCACATGATCGTGGTTTAATCCTGCCACCACCACACGAAGCAACTGCTGAGCCTGTATGCTTTCAGCCATGCCAATCAACAACAAAACGATCAGGAGCATTTGCAAAAAGCTGAATGATTTTGGGGAATTTTTCTTATTCATAATCAATCAAGTTTATATTTGGATTTGAAAGTACGATTATTGTTGACACAAATTATTGATAAGCTTTGATTGATGTAGATTTTACCAATGCGTGTTTTTCGCTGCATACACTGCATTAAGTGTAAGAGCCCCCGGGAGAAACCCCGAGATATAAATGCTACCTTTTTTGCACCAGCGGTGCAATCTCTTTGTAAAAAATAAATTTAATAGTCATTGCCCCGGAGAGACAACCTGTAATAGATAAATTATGGGCGATCCCTATACACATTTTACATTCAGTTGCTTTTCGATACAAGAAGCAGAAAAAGTTTTATACAATATTCATGTGAAGAAGGATTGTAAGAATACGTTCCGCTGTCTTGCATCCTGATAAACATAAAATGCCTGGCATTAATTTACTGCATGAACTTATGCTCCAGTTTGGATAAATATGTTTAAAATGGAAAATAAACGGGTTACCCCTCCATGGTAAATTGATTTTTTTTTCTACAAACAGGTTACGCCGCAGGCGTGAATGATACTTTGTTCCGGCCATTTATTTTTACTAAAACCAACTTGATGTACTAAGCAGTCCGAGGAGCATGTATAAATCTCAATTGGTTCGGGATAGGCAGGAAAAGCTGATTAAAAAAAAGCATTGGAGTACCTATGCGTACAAGTGGTACAAAAGTTTTATGCAAAACAATAGCTTCCGGCTACAAAAAAAGGAATGATTATTAACATCTTGAAACTGGTTTACTACCGGAAAATTTTCACGAAGTAAATGTGTTGACACAGAATTAATATAATATTTTAAAGGTTGCGTGTACTATGCAGGAGTTGGTAAAAAACTACTTCTTTAGTAAACGATATGTACAATATTGAGCACTTATGATTATAAAAAAGCGGCCGTCTCAAACGAGACAGCCTCTTTAATTTTGGTTTTTTCAACTACAATTTAACCAGTTTGATCACTTTCCTTTTTTCACCCTGCATCAGTTCTACGATATAGATACCTGCATGATAATTATCGCCTATCCGAAGTACCTGACCTGACCGAAGGTTATTAAAAGTCTGCACCGTTCTGCCGGTAAGATCGGTAACCCTTAGCTGCATTTTATCCCTTGAATTATCGGACTGAAGTTGTACTTCAAAAGCAGTGGTAGTTGGGTTTGGAATGGCTTTGATGTTAAATTCAACAGGTAGTAATGTAGCAGTAATCTCCGGTGCAGCAAGTTTTGCTGCTGGTCCACCCTGGGTATGAATTTGGATATTACCCTTGTTCAGCAACTGGACATCTGAATTTTGGCCGGCACTATGGCTTCCCGGGAAGTGACTGGTGTACCAAAGGTTATTCTTCCTGTCTCTTATTGAAATTAGAATGGAATCTATCAAAGCACCTGGCTCACCATTATCGTATACTGATACGATTACAATTCCATTATTTGCGTCCACAGGACATAGGCTACAGGTAAGATTTTGGAAGTTGGCTGATGTGTATTTCAAATCGGCCCTGTAGGAAGTGTTGGACATTTTTGTGATAACCAAATCTGAAGCAATATTGCTTTTTACCTGGTATACGACTTCTGCAAGACCTTCCCGTCTTCTAATAATGGTATTCCAATTTCCCTGGGGTTTGCCTGCTTTATTGAATTTGAAATTGAAACCAAAATTGTTTTTGAATCCATTCACTGGAGCTCCTCCTATAGTTCCGCCAGAGTTGGTCGGTATTATAAAACCACCACCTGTTACAAACCCATCAGCCTTTGTAGAAACAGTGACCAATGGATAATCCGTGCATTCGGTATTTAAGCTGTAATTACCAGGAGTGGTGCTAAGGGTAAACAGGATGTTGGCTGAATAGGCGTTTTTCAAATCAACCGTATACTTGATGGTAAAGATGCCGTTATTAACATCTATAGCGCTATAAGATCTGCTGTCCGTAACTTCTGTTAT
>JBBQQP010000327.1:0-4128 GCA_038215675.1 Chitinophagales bacterium
TTGTTAGCATACCAACATTACTGTTTTAACTTTACCCGACACAAATCAAAAACAACCAGCAATCATGGACATCCGCCAGGCCCTGCAACAATATTTCGGCTACAACGATTTCCGGCACAACCAGCAGGAAATCATAGAGAACGTGCTGGCAAAAAATGACAGCATTGTGCTGATGCCAACAGGCGGCGGTAAATCATTGTGCTACCAAATACCAGCGCTGGTTTTTGAAGGCGTAACCATTGTAGTTTCTCCATTGATTGCATTGATGAAAGACCAGGTGGATGCACTCAAACTGAACGGCGTAGCAGCAGCATTTTTAAACTCTTCACAATCGGGGTACGAGCAATCATATATCATTCAACGGTTAAAAAATAATCAGTTGAAATTATTATACGTAGCTCCCGAACGTTTGCTGGGGCAGAATGGTTTATTGACTTATCTGAAAGATATCCATGTATCTCTTTTTGCGATAGATGAAGCACATTGCATCAGTCATTGGGGCCATGATTTCCGGCCAGAGTACCTGGTACTGGGACAGTTAAAAAAGCAGTTCCCCAATACGCCCATCATTGCATTAACAGCCACTGCCGATCAGCTTACCAAAAAGGATATCATTCAAAAACTGGAAGTAACCAACTACACCGTTTTTGAAAACTCATTTAACCGGCCCAACATCAGTTATTTCATCAAACAAAAGAAAAATTATTTACCCCAGTTATTTAAATATTTATCTGCTCACAAAGAAGATAGCGGCATCATTTATTGCCTCAGTAGAAATTCTACAGAAAAGCTGGCAGCCGAATTAAGAGACGAGGGCTATGCAGCAGCAGCCTATCATGCAGGATTGGAGAAGAATGTCAAGGAAGCCAACCAGGAGCAGTTTTTACGGGATGAAATAAAAATAATGGTGGCTACGATCGCCTTTGGAATGGGCATCAATAAAAGTAATGTTCGTTTTGTAGTGCATGCAGATATGCCAAAAAATATTGAAGGATATTACCAGGAAACCGGTCGTGCCGGCAGAGATGGATTGGATAGTGAAGCGATCTTATTTTACAGCGCTGCGGATGTTTTTAAGCTAAAGAGTTTTGCAACGATAGAAGGTAATGCAGCCCAATCGAAAATCATGCTGAGGAAGCTGGACCAGATGGCAGCGTTGTGTTCAACAAGACAGTGCAGGCGCCAATATTTATTAAACTATTTTGATGAAGCCGCACCACCTTATTGTGGCAGTTGCGATGTGTGTTTAAGCGAAGAAGAAAAGTCAGATGCAACGGTAGAAGCACAGAAATTATTAAGTGCAGTCAGTCGCTTGAATGGCAGATTTGGAATTAATTATGTGATCGATTTTTTAAGAGGAAGCAGCACGACAAGAACGGAACACCAGTCCATAAAAACCTATGGCATTGGCAAAGATATCAGCAAGGAGCAATGGAAATTGTATGTTAGAGAAATGTTGCATGTAGGGTATTTGCAGCAAAGTGAGGGTGAGTTTCCAGTACTGCAATTGAATGAAACCAGCAGGCAGATTTTAAAGGGAGAACTTAAGGTAAGACTTGTAAAATCTATTACAGAAAAAAAAGAAATACCTGTAAACTCGCAAAGCGGCGAAAGGGTAAATGCGGATTTATTTGCCACTTTAAAAGTCGTAAGAGCCCAATTGGCAAAAGAAGAAAACGTGCCAGCATTCATGGTTTTTTCGGATGCAACGCTGGTGGAAATGGCAACTTACCTTCCACTTACAACCAGCGATTTAGGAAATATTTCTGGCTTTGGAAATTTGAAATTGGTGAAATATGGATCTTCTTTTTTAGACCCGATTATTGATTACTGCAGGGATCACCAGTTAACGACCAAAATGGATGCTAAAGCGCCGAAAAGGCAACGCAGTGCAGGGGTTAGCAGTAAATCCACAGATACCAAAAGAATGAGTCTGCAATTATTTCAGCAGGGAAAAGATGTGAACCAGATTTGTGCCGAGCGGGAATTAAAGCGAAGTACAATAGAAGAACATTTGGGTCATTTTGTTTTTACCGGCGAAATTAATATCTATGAAATTGTGCCCAGAGAAAAAGTAGCTGTAATTATTCAGGCCATCGAACAAAATAAAAATAGTTTGGCCATCGCTCCGGTAAAACAAAAATTAGGCGAGGAATATTCCTACGGAGAAATAACTGCGGTAATGAATTATTTAAGGAGGATGGGGGAGGCGTAAAGGGGTTTTTAAATTAATTGGCATAAACTTTCGTCTGCTCAATTTAGCGGCAACTCTTAGGAATATTTATAGGTAATCTATTTAGTTGCCTTATTTAAAAATGGATTAATGATTTTCAGTTTATTTTCAACAAGTATTCCATGGTGCATATCTTCTGAATATAAAATATTGCAATCACAGGCGAGCGCAGCGCTAATGATCAGGCTATCATAAAAGCTAAAATGATACTTGTCTGCCAAACTACATGCTTCTAAAATAGTTTTGAATGTATTTATATATAGCTGGTTGTTTATGCAACATTCATTTATGGTCGCATTGGCATCTTTATAACTGAATTTGAATTTTTTTGTCACAGTGTTTATTAATTCCTGTAAAACCTGTGTACTAACATAACTCTTGCTGCTGCCAATTAAATTTCTGGCAATCGTTTGTTTATCAGTCTCACTGTTTGAGTAGCTGTAGATAATAATATTCGTATCAAAAAAGACATTAGCGCTCATTTGCTTCTTCTCTGTTAAAAATAAATCCCCTGGTGTCAATTGAAATGGCGTCAAAAGAAACCGATTTAGGCACGAATTCAATTTTTTGTTCGCCTTCATTTTTCGCAAAAGCAATTACTTCAACTTCTTTACCTATATATTCAAGTGGTACATTGAAAGAAACAGTTTGTTTGTCAGGAATTAGTATTGTGCGAATCATACATTCAAATTTTATGTAAGCTAATTTTTTATTTTTATTCGGTTATGTTTTTTTCCATCCATTCACTTTGTGAGCTGGCCGGTTGTTCAACAATCACCTTATCGGCGATTTTTTTCTGTCCTTTGACAATTGATTCAGTTACATAAGAGTGTTCAATAGATTCGCTTTCCTTCATACCCAGCAGCTTTATCAATGGAACCATTTTATCGCTGCCAAAATGTTTAAAGAGCGGTTCATCCATGGCGCTGTAGACAATGATATTTTTGAGGTTCCAGTCGTCTATCAATGCCAATTCTTTTGTATGTAAAGGGTAATGCTCCACAAACACAGGTGTCTTTTCTTGAAGTTGTGTAGGATAAATATGTCGGGCCTCTGTAATGCTGTTTCCATCCAGGCCCTTTTCAATAAAGAAAGCCTTACACTTTTTGGCGGTATCGCTAAACCAGGCGATGAACAATGTATCCGGCTGCTCTTTTGCCAATTGGACGCAGGCATTCATTTTTGCTTCGGACCTCATGAACACTCTGTCCTTAAAAATACGGTCTTCTTTATTTTCCTCTTTGCTGCCGAATAAATTAAATAACATATTACTGTCTTGAAAGTGCAAATTAACAAACTATGATTTAATCAACTAAAAGCTGCCCATTTTGTTTTGTACCTTTACACTAAGTAAGTATACATGATAAAAGAAAAAAAATCTCCGACTGAAACAATTAATCACAATGATTTTATAGAAGTATTTGGTGCAAGGGAGCATAACCTGAAAGACATCGACATTAAAATTCCCAAAAATCAATTGGTAGTGTTTACCGGAGTGAGTGGTAGCGGTAAGTCTTCGCTGGCATTTGATACCATTTACAACGAAGGGCAGCGGCGATACATGGAAAGTTTTAGCGCCTACGCACGCCAGTTTATGGGCGATATGGAGCGTCCGGATGTGGATAAGATCACCGGATTATCTCCTGTAATTTCCATCGAACAAAAAACTACCAACAAGAATCCACGGAGTACGGTAGGAACCATCACCGAGATATATGATTTCCTTCGCTTGCTGTACGCAAGGGTAGGAGAAGCATATAGCTACAACACCGGTAAAAAGATGGTGAAGTTTAGCGAAGAGGAAATTGTAAGCGATATCTTTTCAAAATTCAAATCTAAAAAAATCAGTTTACTGGCGCCGCTGGTTCGTGGTCGTAAAGGGCATTACAGGGAGC
>JBBQQP010000328.1:0-4126 GCA_038215675.1 Chitinophagales bacterium
TGAAAAATAATTTGCAATTGCAATGCCGGCTCACTGATAAAACTTCCCTGGAATTGATACTGCGAAACGCCATTGGAAAGTACTGTTACCGCCGCACTTGCTTTAATATCTTTAACCACAGCAGGAAGTTGCTTTCCATTAATTTCAAAAGAGGGAAAAGAAAAATTATAGCTTTTTTCGGAACCGGAAATATGATAGTTAAAGCCACGATTGTCTGTCCGAAAAGATACATTGAAGCGGCTGTTGCGTACTTGTATTCGGGGTTGTTGGGCATAACCTTGCAATAGGAAAAAAGATAACACAAGAATGGAGAATGAATATTTCATAAAAAGATTTAAAAATGATTTAAGGTAGCCAGTATGTTCAAAGTAAAAAACAAAAACCCTCTGTAGAAACAGACGGTCACGATTGCTTTTTTAAATTGGTTTTCCAACATGATTTAAAAAGTTTGTGGACATTGGTTTAATCAATTATCATACGCATATCCTTTTTGATAAACTCTCATATAATCTACTAAGAGCTTTTGTGGAAACAACAGGAAATTCCCCCGCAGGCACACGGGATATATCCCAGCCACGATCCGCTACTGTATTGGTTTTACCACTTTTTATTTCACCGTATAAATAATATTTTTTTGGAACTTCAAAATACCTGCACCGTGGGCATTTATAAAATCTCCATTGGTATCTTTCCATTTCTCTGCCTGCACCCACTTTTGCTTTGGCTCATTTTGTGAAAATGATTGAACACTTATACATATTAAAAAACTGATTGCGCCAGTAATAAAATAAATTGTTTTTTGTAGCTGCATAATTATTATTAAGTGCAAAAATTATAATTGCTTTTTTAAAATAAAATTACATGGATGAAAATTTTTCATCCACTTACAATCGAATGATTTTAATATTCCTGTAACACGCCAGAACTTTGCCGCCGCCATGCACCTGTAATGCAATTTTCCCACTGTGTATTATTTTTTCATCGGGTTCTATATAATCAACTGTTTGTACACCATTTAGCCAAATACGTATTCTTCTCCCTATGCTTTTTATGGCAAAGCGGTTCCATTGATTGGGCCTTAAAATTCTTTTTATCAGCGTACTATCCGGATTTACGATGGTAACATTTCTCCTTGATTCGTCATAAAGACTTGCCCAATAGCCCTCTCGCAAATCAGCCTGGTAGCCCACCATTTCGTAGGCAGGGTCCCTGGCGTGTTCACTATGAAACTGCACGCCTGCATTTACAAATCCGGTACCCAATAATTTAAATTCAAGAGAAAGTTCAAAATTGCTGAAACGCTCTGTAGTAGCAAGAAATTCATTGTGAGGAACGAATTTATCAAGACTTCCCCCCACTAAAGAGTTATTAAAGATATGCCAGGTATTTACGGTGTCGCCTGCCCAACCATTAAAAGTTTTACCATCAAAAAGTTTAGTTGGTTTGGGTGTTGATTGTGTTTGCCCCATTCCCAAAAAATAAAATAGTAAGCCAATGGCTAGGAGAGCTATTTTCACAAGTATTTATTTTTAGAATTTTTATAAATCATGGTTATTATTAGTCTTTAAATAAATTATGCGAATTGTTCTTTTAAAAATTTAAGTCCTCCTTTTCAGGTGTTAAGGTCAACCTCCCTTTATGCCAGCCTTCTTTTTCAAGATTTGCACCTAAAGGTATATCCCATCCCAAATCATAGACAATAAATAGATCTGACCTAATTTTGTCGTAGGCCCATGCTGCTCCGTTTTTGCCAAATATCAGCTCTTCAGTCAATTTTTCGGCATACGCAGAATGCCCAGTGACACCAAAATTACTTGCTTGTTTGTTTTGACTTACAGCATTTCCCTGGGTACTCCAGGTACAATAGTAGCCCGGCGTTGTTCCTGGTTTATCCGGTATCAGATTTAATGTAGATTTTTCAAGCCGGGTGGAAACTACACTTTTTAAATTACGCTCTTTAAAGGAACAACTTGATATGCCTGTGTACATGGTTGTTAAAAGCAGGGGCAGCATTATTTTATTCATTTCTACTTTATTTTAATCAACTAATAATACGAATTGAGCGAGAAACAATGTCTAAAATCTTTTATTGAATAAATACTTTAATTAATTTTTTATTTTTGCCGGAATTTGCAGATATAGTAATTAAGCCCTTCGCTAAAATTTGCTGTTTACCAATACTTAGGTTTATTGAGCCATTTTTATTAGTATAAATAATTTTCTTCAATATAACCCTGCCTAATGCATCATGAATTGTGATGTTTGTTTCGCTATTTTTTTCAAATCCATCTGCATCAATTTTTAAATCACCGTTTATCAAAGGATTGGGATACGCAGTGATCTGTGCTGAAGAAATGACAGAATGACTTTGAGCTGCGGATCTTGCTCCCGTAAAAGTTCCTATTACTCTAAATTCTCTTATACTTGCCCACACTCCATTGGGCGCACCAGTTATGGTAATCCTAAGATATCTTACACTACTTGCAGTAAAATTATCAACCATATTTCCAGCTACTTTGTTAGCTGTTTTATTTACAACAGTAGTCCATGTGGAATTATTAGCAGATACTTCTACTCTATATTTATAAACCCTATTGTTGAACTCCCAATCAATTTCAGACCTGGTTAAATTGGCATTGGCGCCCAAATCCACGGACCATGATTTTGGGAAAGTACCATTGCATGCAACCCACCTTGTAGCCTGGTTTCCATCATTGGCATATTCCGGACTAAAGCCACATGACATTGATGAAACTTTATTCAACGCAATATTTGAAGAAGCAGGTGCGGTTACTGTAATAGAAGATGTAGCGGTTTTGCTGCCATCCTGTGTTGTAACTGTAATGATAGCTGTACCAGCAGCTATAGCTGTTACAAAGCCTGCTGAACTCACTGTCGCTACAGAACCGTTATTTGTACTCCAACTTACAGTTTGGTTGGTGGCATTTGAAGGAGTAATAGCTGGAGTCAATGCGAGTGTACTTCCCACCTGCATGCTTCCCGTAATTGGGGTGACTGACACACTTGTAACTGCTATAGCAGATGTAAAGCCGGGCGCCATTGGTGCTCTTCTGTTAACTGTATCAGTAGTTGGGCCTCCTCCAATATTATTTGCGTCATTATTGTCAACACATTGCAGGGCCTTAAAAATAGTTGCCATATCTACTGCAAATGGATGGGTAAGACTATTCACGTTGTAATCATATCCATAAGCAGCTTTAAATTCAGTCATAACGTTACCTGCAGGGCCTATTTCTGTTTCTATTGCATAAACGTCCCATGCAGTATCATCAACAACATACCCCCCATAAGTTTGTAAAGCACGGGCTATAATTTTTGCAGGTTCTGTTTGTAAAATATTAATATTGAAAGCAGGAAGCAACGCCAGCAAGGCTCCCATACGCATATAATTTGGACAAGTTGTAGAATAATTGGATGCGGCATAAGAATCTGCCTGACTTGCGGGCCACCGATAGCCCCCTGTAGCAGCACTATAAAAAACATATTTATTTGCATAGAGGTTAATTTTCAGTGCATGCTTTATAGATGCATTTGGTAATAATTCTCCCACTCTAATTGTGCCGCCAATGCTTGACAAGCCGCTACCCCCATGAGCGCCTAGTCTTCCGTCGCCATAAATATCAGATGCAGCAAAAACGTATTGTGAGAATGCCGTACTTCCAGCTACACATTTTTGGAAAGGTTGTGTTTGATAAATAGTATGTCCGTCTGGTTGTAAAATACCAGCGGCAAAATTTGGAGTACCTCCATTTGTAACTATCAAATCAGATGGAACTGGCAATGTAGTTAAAAGTGCAGGAGTACCAGTAGGGCAACGATTCGTCCAGCTATTTGTGCGAACGTTTATTAAAGGGGAAGATGGTGTCATTACAATTACATCCTGGTCTTCTGTCATACCCCAGGATACGGCTGCACCAATATTACCCGGCCGGTAAAGTGCATTGTTGTGCAAGGGCATATTCCAAATGGATGTTTTTGCAAACGGCCATTTAAGTGGATCACGCTGTGCAAAGGTTACAATTGATAGCAATAGTGCTGCTACTACAGAAGATAATTTTAAAACTTTTTTTTTCATGATTTTACTTTTTAAGTAATCGTTAAAAAT
>JBBQQP010000329.1:0-4125 GCA_038215675.1 Chitinophagales bacterium
TGTTCTAATCAAATGCCATTACCGTCCTTTTCAAGATTGTTAGAGCGTATACACCCAAAAAGGTGATCCTATAAATCGGATGGTACCAGCTAATTCACGATTCACCTTTAACGATTCACAGATATACCCACGGGTTCTACACAATTTGTTTAATAATATCCCCTCAATAAGGCGTTAAGATAGAACCGTATTTCAAAAAAATCATATTTACGAAGATAGTAGTGTCAAATATTTTATCTTGATGCGCTCCACAACCAATAATCCTATATTTGCAGTCGTTTTTAAAAACATTCATTATCTGTGAGCAAAAGACCTACAATATCTGTACTGATGGCAGTTTACAATACAGATTTTTATTTAGTAAAACGAGCGATTGATTCCGTGCTGTGTCAGTACTTTACCAATTTTGAATTGGTGATCATTGATGATGGCAGCGACAATGATTCCCATAACCTGTTGCTGAATTATGCAAAAAAAAATGAGGACAAAATCATTTACCTGCGGCACAATAACTGTGGACAGTCAAAGTCGATCAACCGGGGTATTCTCAACAGTAACGGAAGTTATATTAGCATATTAGATGCCGACGATGAATACCAACCCAATTACCTCAGCAATTGTATGGAACAAATGAAAACGGCCGACCTGATTGCTTCCACCACCATTACCATTGTAGATAAAGAAGAGGATTATTACGTGCCGGACAAGTACGATAACAGCCAGGTAATTCATGTAGATGATTGTGTGTTGTTTGCCACTTTATTTGGGAGAAAAGAAGTATTTAACAGTTTGCCCTTCCAGGATATTTATGCGGCAGATGCTCATTTTTTTGAACAGGCAGCAAATCAGTTCCGGGTAAAAAAAGTGAATCTTAGAAACTATATTTACTACCGCAATATACCCAACAGCATCTGCGCAACTTTAAAGCAAAACAACAGGGCAGCGCTTGTTTAAGCAGCCATTGATACAGCCTTTTGCAATCAAGCAGCCCATCATTATGGCCTGCCATCTCACGGGAATCTATGATGTAAACAGAAGTGCCACGCTGTTGGATGATGATTACAGTCTTGTAAAGAATTGGGCTGATTCGATAACCGAATTAAATTTGACCGGCATTATTTTTCACAACAATTTTTCAACAGCAACCTGTCGCAAATACGAAAGCGATTCTATAAATTTTATTGAGGTGGATTATGATGCTGTGTACAATCCAAATGTGTACCGGTACTTTGTTTACCTGAGTTTTTTACGGCAATATGCACACAAATTTGGGGGTGTTTTTATAACTGATGTATCGGATGTAGTGGTACTGAATAATCCATTTATTCAGCCGGCATTTATCAACAGTCCAGGGGCTGTTTTTTGTGGCGACGAACCAAAATATCTGGACAATGATTGGATGAAAGACCATGCCACGCATTTGCGCAATGGCATCCCTGGGTATGCCGATTATGAAGAAGCATTTAAAACAGCCCCTTTACTCAATTGTGGCGTAATTGGCGGCAGTGCCTTGGTGATGCATCAATTGATTGAACAACTTTGCGATATTCACCGGCAATACAACCGCAACAATCAAACTGCTTTTACTGGTGATATGGGGGCTTTTAATTTCCTGGTTCGTACCAGATACAACGACCGGCTGGTACATGGTGAGCCTGTGAATACTGTGTTTAAAGCATACCAGGATGAAAGAACAGATTGCTGGTTCAGGCATAAATAAATTGCTGATTATTGCTCCATCTGGTTTTTAATTTTTAAGCAGCCATTCTTTGCAAAATTATTTTACAGGCAATGGCAGAAGTCACTTTTACCAGGTGGTTCTTGTGAAGTGGTATTGGGAAATAATCTCCCGCCACTAGATGGTGCACTGTCTCGCCAACAATAATATCACAAGTACCTTCCACTATCAAAAACTTCTCAATTTCATGGTCGTGCACTTCCTGAGGTGCAAAATCTTTGATCCAGATAATTGCTGTAATTGCGTCCGGCGTATAGCCAATAATTTTTGCGTAAATATTTTCGGTGCCCGGTGCAATCATATCTGCCCGGTTTAGCCACTGGGCATAATCCGCAATGGCAGAATTTTCGTTCAGCGAAGGAGGTACTGTAATTGGTTCACCGTTTTTTAATCGTTCGGTATAATCGATTGTTGCCAGTAAAAATGGTTTAACGATTCGATCTGGCCTTATGGCATGTTCCTTTGCATAGGTTTCCATTGCTTCTCCGATGGCGTCTATCTCGCTTTGGATTATAGGGTCTGCAGCTGCCAGCTGTTCAACTTCCATCGATTGAGCGGGACTGGTTAATCCTAAAACATATTGTTCCAACATCCCCGAATCGATGTATTCTTTACTTGTCGTCATATTCTTTTATTGCATGCGGTTGTTACCATTGGTGTAGCCTTTTCGCTAATCCGCTTTGTCCATTCAGCTGATGGCGGAACCTTTTGGTCACCCTTGATTTTATAACCTAAAAAATCAAATATACCATTTTACCTATACTCATCACTGGAATATTCATCATTCCCTGCATCAATCCTGTCATATACGGCATTAAGGCACTACAAGGTTTTTTATACAATCAAAATGCTTTACCTGTTGAATAAATTGGATGGTTTGTTCTGTTGCCATCTACTTAATAATGCAAAAGCGCAATAAACACAGATCCCCTTTACGCACTGGCAGAGAGGATTTTGGTTGCTTTATTATCCAGAATTGTTGACTGTGCATCCCGGATTTATAGTTTGAATTATTTCCCCGGCATGGATGGTCTTACTTCTATTTTGCTTGGCAAAGTGCGTGGATTCATTTTTAAAAGATCGGCCACCAATTCACCAATATCTTCCGGTTGTATCTTCCAGGCATCTGCATCGCCAGGAACATGTTGATTAAAATGAGTTGCTACAGAACCAGGCATTATGGTAGAAACCTTAATACCATATTTGCGCAAATCCAGCATGATGGCTTGTGTAAAACCTACCAGGCCAAATTTACTGGCATTGTAAGCAGACGCTGTTTCAAAAAAGTTGGTACCCGCCAGGCTTGCTATGGTGATGATATAACCTTTCGATTGCTTCAGTGCTTCCAGGCTTGCCTTTACACTATTAAAAACGCCGGTGAGATTGGTATCAATTGTTTCATGCCATTGTTCAGCCGTGATACTTTCAATATTGGCAAAATGACCAACGCCGGCGTTGGCAACCAACACATCCAGTTGACCAAAATGATCCAGTGTAGCCTTAATGGCGTTTTCTTCGGATGCCATTGAACTGACTCCTGATTCAAGGGGCAGTACTTTTGAAGGATCGGAACTTAATGATGCTGCTGCCTCCTGCGCCGCTGCAAGGGTTCTGCTGGTGATGGCTACTTTCATTCCATTGGCAAGCAACGTTGCTGCAATGCCATAACCGATGCCTTTGCTGCCCCCGGTTATATAGGCTACTTTATTCGTAAGATTGTTCATTTTTTTTATTTAATTGATAAGAATAACAAACAGTTTGTTTGCAGGTGTAAGGTAACTTAATTATTTTTTTGATTACCAGGTCATACAAGTAAAAAGGTGCTTAGGCAAAATTTATAAAAAGGCAACCTTAAATGATAACCGATTGAAAAGGTTGTTATGCGACGGATTGGTGGGGCGCAATCCAGGGTGCCGATCAGGGTTCGTATTGCTCATTCGCTTTCTATTGGGAAATCAGACTGGTGTTTTAATTTAAAGAAGGTTAGGGCTGTTTGATTAAAATTTGCTCAGTTAGCAGCAGCCAACCGCACACTGAATATCTAAATATTAAATGAAACTGTCGGCGGCTACATTTGGGGCGCTTAAATTATAACTACATAAGGCTCACTCTAATTCTGGCGATATTTTACGTTGCTTATCAGAAATAAACTGGCCACCAGTTAAGGAGGGATTGTGAAGCAATAGATGTTCAGATGTTTTGTACCTCAGCCATGCAAAAAAGTATTCAATCAATTTTTTTCAGGCGAGCCAATTTTTAGGCTCACCTGAAAATTTAAAAATGGGGTTGTGTCGTTGCGTACGACTTATTCCCCGCAAAACAAGCGTTCAATTTCATCGTCAACATCAAAAAAAATTGTTGATTGCAGCTGGAGGCAAGCAGATATT
>JBBQQP010000330.1:0-4097 GCA_038215675.1 Chitinophagales bacterium
GAAAACTGGTTTGCTCATTGAATAACCATTCTTTCTCCCGAAGACTCGAAAGGTTGAGCTTGGCGGCAGACAACAAGGAGCCTGCAACATCGTGCAACTGGTTGGCCACCTGGCTACGTTCGGCTTCCTGCACCTCCATCAAAATACGGGTATTGGCCTCCTGGCGTTTATTCATTTCTATTAATAGTTTTTCTTTGTCTACCCGGTATTGATTAAAGCGATAAACCAACCCTGCGGTCAGAATAATGGCTTCCATGATATAACCAATGGACAAGCCGAAATTGCTGAAAAAATCACCAAAGCCATTCAGACTTCCAAACGAGAATGACACCTGCAGAATGGCTGTCAATAATAAAGTTAATACCGCAATAAGATAGAATAGGGCCAGTTTATTACCTCGTATGGTGGCAGTTACCAATACGCCCAATGTTAATAAAATATATAACAGCGAAATAAGTGGAATGATGTACTGAATGTACATCCACCATTTATTCTGGTAACCTTCTTCGCTAAAGGATAGTATGGCAATGATAGAAGCCATCAATAATGCATTCATGATTTTTACGGCCAGATGCACTTTTTTATTTTTGATATTACCAATAAACTGAAGCAAAAAAGCATCGAAAATATCAGGGGTGCCAGTGCGAATACTGGTCTGGCCTTGCTTGCAAACCAGGGCAGGTGGGGCCATAGGTATTGAAAGCCATAACCGGCATTGGACAGCACCCAAAGCCAGCCCGAAGCAATGTATAAGATATAGTAAATGTATACACGCTCTCTTGAAATTATAAAAAGGTAAACGCCGAAAATAATCAGCAGTAGAATCATCCCTGTAAACAAAGCCATTATGACTTTATTATTGCTTTCTTCTGATATCGCATTTAAATGCGAAACCAGTTTAAAGGATAATTGCAGCGATTCATTGGTCTTGTCAACCTGGGCCAGGTAAATTCCTTTCTTATCTACCGGAAAATAAAATCCTGTTGCATTTACCGGCCGCTGTGCAAACGGGAAGTAATCGCCGGTAAGCCATTGTTGTTGTAAGCTGCTGTCGGTTGCAAAATAAAAATGTATCCGGTTGATGTGGTGATGACCAATGTACATCAGCAAAGAATCCGGTTGGATGTCTGCATCGTTTTGATAAATCAACCAATATAAAGACCGGGTAAATCCGATATTGATTTCATTGCTTGCTGTTTTTGTAAACCTGCCTTGTGTAAATAGTTCGAGTGCCTTTTGAGCGGTTATATTTTTTAAGCTGTCTTTGTATAGGTAAAAGTTTCGTGGATGGGCTTGTTGCGCAGACATTACCTGCCCTGCAAGTAAAAAGTAAATCACAATAAGAGGTCGCAATAGCTTTAGTAGAGGCATTCGTGTCTAAGATAAATATATTTTCAGTTGAATGTTTCCATAGTTTGGTAATTATTTAATCAGCCAAAGCTGCCGGGTTTTATAAGAGGATGAGAGACGGTAGCGAAGCGATTGATGAAACCAACAAAATAGTAAACCCCGAATACCGAAAAATAATCCACAGGATAAAAAAGCTAACAGGTTGTCAAAATTGGTATTGATGTTGTGGATTGTAAGTAATAGAAGATCAAACTCTGCCATAAAAAAATAATGCTAAACTATAGTGGCACAAATTTTTTTACGGAATTTCCAACCGCCCTGCAGGTTTACTTTTAAAACAGTTTGTTATTCGTAGCTTTATTGTTGATGAAATCGCAAACAGAAATTGAACAGTGGCAGGCTTTTCAACAAGGAAATGAGGAAGCTTACACAGCTTTATATCGTCAGCACGTGCAGGCTTTGTATCGTTATGGTATGTGTTTGGTGCCTGTTTCCGAAGCCTTTGTTTTTGATTGTATTCACGATGTTTTCACTGAAATATGGGCAAAGCGGGAGCGATTGTCCGTACCCGATAATGTGCGTTTTTACTTGCTTCATGCTTTGAAAATTAGGATTTTGCATCTTTTACAGCGCAAAGAACGCCCTACCGAAACCATCTCTCAATTGGATTTTGATAGTCTTTGGGTAGAACCCTCGGCAGAAGAAGTTTTAATGATAAAAGATGACCGGGCCTTTTGGGCAAATCTGCTCTATAAAATCGCTTACCCTGTTATTCATAATTTGGCTGAGGGTACTTTAAGAAAGAATATGCCCCTCGAAATACCACCCATTTATTACTCCAACGTAGATAAAGTATGTTATATGGAGGCAGTTGGCAGAACATTGGCAGGCGTTGCCCCATGGTTGGCATTGCCAGATGATGATACGAAAGAAGGAGCGTTGAGAAAACAATTACGTACCGATTTAATGAAAGGGCTGCCACGTTGTGTTGACCCGAATAGTCCTGATTACTTAAATTTTAGAACAGAACAGCAACCCATTGTTGACGCATCTTTTATAGCGCACGGTTTTTTACGTGCGACGAAAGCATTGTGGGAGCCTTTAGACACTTTGACCAAAAAGCGGTTTGTAGAAGAATTCAAGTCGTTGCGAAATAGGAAGGCGGCGTATAATAACTGGCTGCTTTTTTCGGGCATCATCGAGTGTTTTTTAATGCAAATAGGCGAGCAATATGACCCGGCACGCATTGATTTTGCTTTACAAAAAATGAAAGAATGGTATGTAGGCGATGGTTGGTACAGCGATGGTCCTAAGTTTAGCATGGATTATTACAATTCTTTTGTGATACACCCGATGTTGGTGGATATGCTGAAAGTATGCGTAGAGAAAAAAATCTCTAAGAAAGAAGACTACGATGATGCAATGAAACGCATGGTGCGACATTCCGAATTTCTGGAACGGCTTATTTCACCCGAAGGGACTTTCCCTCCTTTTGGTCGCTCAATTACCTATCGTACGGCTGCCTTTCAAGCCTTAGCGCAAACGGCTTTGATGGAACAATTGCCTGAGCACATTACACCTGCACAAGTGCGGAGCGGTTTAACCAAAGTAATGCACAATATGTTTGACCAGAACCAGAATTTTGATAAAAACAACTGGCTTGTTTTAGGGTTTAATGGCTCACAACCTTTAATTGCAGACGTTTATACTTGCACTGGTAGTTTATATTTAACAACACTTGGTTTTTTGCCGTTGGGCTTGCCTGCAATTAACCGTTTTTGGACAGACCCGCCTGCGGATTGGACGGCTAAAAAGGCGTGGAGTGGACAGCCAACCAAGAAAGATTATAAGGTAGATTACTAAGTCGGTTTCTGATGCCCGATTAAGATTAAATACCTTAACTATTCAGTATTTTTGAATGATTGATAATTAAAGAAAGTAACTAATGAAAAAGCACCTGTTTTTTTTACTGATTTTATCTCTAAACGTTCTAATACCCTCGGTTTCGCAGGCTCAAAAAGCTACCATCAGTATCTCAAATCCTTTTGCCGGAGAACGAAAGGAAGAAGTTGTTGCCATTGCATGGAAAGACGTTTTGGCAAAATATCCTTCTATTGACACAGCTAATTTTAAAGTGATTAATGTTGCTACAAAAAAGGAAATCCCCTGGCAATTAGAATATAAGGGTGGCAAAGCAGTTCAAAATCTATTGGTTCAGGTGGATATTGCGGCAAAGGGCTCTGTGAAATTATTGCTTCAAAAAGGCAAGTCCGCCAATTTTCCAACCAAAACCTATGGACGTTATGTACCAGAACGCAAAGAGGATTTTGCCTGGGAGAATGATAAAATTGCGTTTAGAATGTATGGAAAAGAATTGGAACAAACACCAAAAGAAATGGCGTATGGCATAGACGTTTGGGTGAAGCGTACGGATAAAATGGTTATCAATGAGCGTTACAAACGAGGTAAATACCACGAAGACATCGGCGATGGGTTGGATTATTACCACGTAGGCTTTACACTTGGCGCTGGTAACATGATGCCTTATATCAACGATTCAATTTATTATTCCCGGAATTATGTTGAGCATAAAATGTTGGACAACGGGCCATTAAGAACTACTTTTCAATTATTCTATCACGAATGGGAAGTGGGCGAAAATAAACTGAGTGCCGTTAAAACAATTTCGTTGGATGCCGGAAGCCAGTTGAACAGTATTAGGGTTGATTATACAACCTCCTCATCCA
>JBBQQP010000331.1:0-4084 GCA_038215675.1 Chitinophagales bacterium
ATCGTTGATGAATAATTGAGTAACCGGATCAAACCGAAGTGACCTACCTAATTGCAAGGCCATTTTTCCCATGTTGATGATCGTGCAAGATCTAAAGCCGTTGGATTCGTTTAAGGCAAATGGCTTTCGATATTTAACAGAATCCAGGAAGTCGGTTACCTGTGGTTCGGGGTCGGGCATCATCGCCAGCTTTTGGGCAAGATTGGAAATGTCCGATTTAAAACCAGCATATAGTTTCCCTTTTGGTCCTTCGATATAAGCGGCATTCGGGTCGTTGGCTTCTCCATCCAAAATAATTTTGCATCCATCATCATATGTGAAGGTTAGTTTTCTAAAGGTGCCACATGCATCCGGATGTTGCTGTTCGGCATCCACTTCTACCAGTACCGGACTGGTCTCATCTTTCCCAAGAAAATATTGAATGGGGTCAATGTAATGCTGACCCATATCGCCCAGGCCGCCGCCATCATAGTCCCAATAACCCCTGAAAGTTCCATGCACCCGGTGAGCATTGTATGGCTTAAAAGGTGCTGGTCCAAGCCAGCGTTCATAATCCAGTTCAGCAGGTACCGGCTGTGTTTCCATTTGTGTTTTTCCTACCCAGTAGAACTTCCAGTCGAACCCGGTTGTTTTACTAACGGTTACCGTAAGTGGCCATCCCAGCAAACCCGACTCTACCAGTTTTTTAATTGGCTTTACACTGCTGTTCATCCCATAAAACCGATCAGAAAACCTAAACCAGGTATTGAGTCGAAACATCCTGCCATATTGCTTCACGGCTTCCACTACCCGTTTTCCTTCTCCGATGGTTCGGGTCATTGGTTTCTCACACCAGATATCCTTTCCTGCCCTGGCTGCTTCAATGGCCATGATACCATGCCAATGTGGTGGTGTGGCAATGTGTACAATATCTACTTCGGGCAATGCAATCAAATCACGGTGATCATGAAATGTTTTTACGCCGCCGCCAATTACTTTCTCCGCTTCCTGTAAGTGCATTTTATCTACATCACAAATAGCGACTACCCTTGTTCCGGCATAAGGTATATGGCCCATACCCATACCTCCTACCCCAATGATTCCTTTGGTAAGCTGATCACTGGGTGGTATAAAACCTCTGCCCAATACATGCCTGGGTACAATGGTAAATCCGGCTATGATAGTTGCCGACGAACGCAGGAACCGGCGCCTGCTTTTTTGTGAAGCGTGTTTTGTTGCATCCAACATAATCTTAAAATTAAAGATGAGGAAAATGGTTTCTCGTGATTGCGTCGTGCAGATTATTCCAACATCCTGCTTAAAATGAACCAACCAATTGTAGCCAGCAATAAACATACATTATATTCTGCATTTACTTTTTAAAAGACTGCTTTTTTTGAAAATGAGGTTACCTAACCAGGATGACAACCTTTAAAAAAAGATCGTATGCAACAATGCAATTCTATAAAGATAAAAGCCAAAGAAATGGTTGGCACCCTATATCCCCTCTTTACTGCCCAAAGATTTCACCAAAGACTTTTTCGCTTTAGGTTTCATTATTTTTGATGGTGGTAATTTTGGAATGCGCTTTATGAGCTCCGTCAATTTCTTAAGCAATTGCCGTTCATCAATCCTGTTAAAAACCATCGCCGATTCAAGCTTTCCTACTTCCAGCTTTGTGGCCGGATCATCACCCAAAAGAAAAGCCGCATACTTTAATATCAAGATGCAGGATGGGGTAATCTCGTCTGTCACATAAGGCTTTTCAGCGTTTTTGCTATAATGATATTTATACCCTTCTACAAGCGAATACAAACTGCAACGCTCCTTCACAACTGCAACCAGTTTTTCAATCCGGTAATTATCCTCCTTCAGATTGTATTCGGCACTTAGGTAATCAAACACATCCCTGAAATTAGTATTGAACTGCACACATGCATTGTCGTATAATCTTGAATATTTATTTGCCATCCGTGTAATTTAATTGTTTTGCATGATACCCTTAATGATATTAAACGGTGCAAAAGAAATCTCTATTGAATAGGGTTATATCGATTTTAAATTCGATCAGTTCAATTAAAAAGCATTTCACCGGAATTATATAATATCAGGGAATTCAATTTTAAAAATGGGCTGCTAAAAGAATTGGTGATGGCTACAGTGGAGGTATTGATTGTTGAAACAAAAACAGAATAATCAGGTGGCTAAGATAAAAAATTACCCCATGTTTACGATGGTTTCCAAAGCTAGTTTGATCATTGGCAACAATGCACTCTCCCGTTGACTGGCAGTAATATTTTCCTGGGTGGGTATAATGTCTGAAACAGTTAACAGGGTTGCTGCGGTTTTATTTAAATAACATGCATTTGCAAACAAAGCGAACGCTTCCATTTCAACAGCCAGGCAATTATTTTTTGTAGCGATCATTGGTATGGCTGAATCCATGCGATAGAAGATATCGCTGGAGTGAACAGAACAACTTTGCAATGGGATATTCAGAATAGCAGCTGTTTGAGTGATTTGTTCAAATGCCTTTCCCTGGTGAGTGATTGTATCGTCCTCAATTCCCCAGGCATATTTTGCATAGGTAGATTCGCTGGCAGCAAGGTTCACATTCAAAACATCCAATAAACTAAGATCGGTAATGTATGCACCGCAAGTACCAATTCGGATAATACAATCCACATTAAATTCTGCAAATAATTCGTACGAGTAGATACCGATTGAAGCACAACCCATGCCACTGGCGCCAACAGTTAGCGGATGACCACAATAGCTGCCGGTGTAGTAAAACATATTGCGGGTTTGGCTTACGAGTCGTACGTCTTGTAAAAAATGATCGGCAATGTATTTGGCTCTCAAAGGGTCTCCTGCCAATAATACATTTTTTGCTATATCTCCGGGTTTTGCGCTAATGTGTATGCTCATGTTTTTAATTTTATATAAATGTAATTTAACTGTTGGCGGACTTAAACTCAACAGTTTGTTGACTGATACCAACATCCCGATTCTTTCAGCTTTAAAACAATAAAAAAAATTAAGCTGCCGACTTCCTTTTGATTTTTATTTGAAAAAAAATTTAAACTTAATTGACAAAGGCGATATCATTAATTTTCGCTGGTACAAAAATCTTTTCAGTAAAATCCTGATGGATGAGCATTTAGGAAAATTAGTACATTATTGAAATCTACATTTGAGCTATAACCATTTACTATGAAACTAAACAAAAATAATTAACAGCTAAAGACAAAAAAGAATTTTGTAGCTTATAAAAAAATAACAAGAGAATGAGCCTTTAAATTATACTTGTTAAAAGCAACACCATATTGGGGAAAACACAAGTAGTAATTTTTCCGGATTTTTATCCAAGCCTACTTCACCAGCATCACTGTTCCCTTGTAATTAAACTCCTGCCCGTCTTTACAAATCACTTCCAGCACATAAACGTATGCGGCTGTTTGACCAGCCGGCTGGCCTTTCGTAGTTCCATCCCAGCCTTGTGATGCATCATTCACTGATACATTTTGTTTTTCAAAAACCTTTTGCCCGTAACGATTAAAAATCAACATCCTTTTAATTTTTGCAATACCAAAGCCTTTAATATAGAACCGGTCATTTAGCCCGTCATTATTGGGACTAAAAGCGTTGGGAATATATAGCTGCCCTTTGCCGCAGAAAACCACAATTCTTACCTCATCTGTTGCCGTGCAACCATAAATAGTTTGTATAGTTACTTTGTAGGTAATATCATTGTCTGCAACAAAAGAAGGATTGGCACAATTCACACAACTAAGGCCTGTAGCCGGTGTCCACAAGTATGCGTTAATATCTGCACCTGTTACCTGCGTCTGCAGTTGAATGGGAGTGCCGGCGGCAATATTTATGTCAGCACCAGCATTTACAGTGGGGATATTTCCAACCGCAACCAATACAAAGCCGGTATCTGTTTTACAAACATTGTTGTTAAAAGCAATGACTCTATAAACGGTAGTTACCGTTGGTGCAGCAAAAGGACTGGCAATGGTGGTACTGCTTAATCCAGCTGCAGGGCTCCATAAGTAATTATTAACGGTACTCGTAGCACGAAGCTGTGTTCGTTCACCCA
>JBBQQP010000332.1:0-4078 GCA_038215675.1 Chitinophagales bacterium
TGATATGTTGTGGCGGATCATGCTTGGGTATCCACTCGGAAACACAGATCATATATTACCCGCCGCTATCGTAAACCTCATTGGTGCCGAAGGATTTTCCGGAATTGCACACTACGAAGGACTGAAAGAACTCTTACAACTCGACAATGTTTTTGTACATATTTACGGTAAAAAGGAAACCAGACCAGGACGAAAAATGGGACATATAACCGTTATCAGCAAAGAAAAACAAGAGTTGATTCACCAGGTAAACAGGATAAAGAATACGCTGAAAGTGGTGAGTTTGTAATGAGTGCTAAGCGTGATTGGTCAATTGTGAATGGTTAAGTGTGAATGGTGGATATCGATACTATAATTAACGTAGCACTCGAGCTGCTGCCATCATTTAAGATTGAAAGCCACTATATTCTGCAAGCCCTCACTGTAAAAGCATCTGTATTAAGAAATAAGAATATCAACGTTTAAAATGATAAGAATTTTTAGCACCGGGAAAATTGACCTGTTTATCATTTAGCAAAGGCAATTGTATTGCATTACTGAAATCCAAACCTATTCTTTTCAGTGCCGGTGCGTTCGGAACGAATGCTTTCAACCTTGCTCTTTCCAAATTGTTAATCAATAATTATGCGATTTCAACCTTTCTGGTTCTTTCTTTCAGCAAGGCAATAATCTCCATTTTACTTTTTGGCTCTTCCGGGGTGAGATCTACATAATACTTCGCCAATGTACCATAGCTTTTTGTCATTAATAAAAACCAAACCATGGAGAAATCCAACTTGCGAAAAACAATGGCTTTCTCCTTTACATAGCTGCTTATATTTTCCTTAAAATTTACCGGCATATCTGTCCAGTGCATCGTGGGATAAAGGTGATGACCAATGTGGTATCCATCATTAAAACACTGTTTGTTGTACGGAGAGTTGATACAGGTAATGCTATTGCGATAACAATTGGCCGGAGTAGCAAGGTCAATAAAAGCATGCTGTCCCCAGTTGCCAGCCATCATCATAAACCGGGTAAAAATAAGCGGAAAAATAAATACCACAAAGGTTGCACGCCAGTTAAAATACAAGAGTACTGCAACAACAACATACCAGGTAAACTCACCTGACAGAAACTTTTGACGTATTTTATTTCGTCCCTTTTTCTTAAGATAAAAGGACAAATCTGCAATTACGAAGATAAAAAACTGAAGGAAGTAACGCATAAAATCACGGAAGCTGTCCCGCTGGTATTTCATGGTGCTGCTCAAATCTTCAGACAGGTTGTTCTCGGGATGATGCATACCTACATGATGGGCAAAATAACTTTCAGGTGTTTCTCCAAAGAATGGACCAAGTACCCATGGAATAACTTTATTTAAATACTTGTATTTCCTTTTAAAAAGCCCACGGTGAGAAGTGTTGTGCAACATCAGGATATACGACCCCATCAAAAAAATGGCATTGAATAAAAAATAGATGAGTGCAAACCACCAGTTAAAATTTTCGGTTACAAAGAAATAAATGGCTGCAGGAATGGTTGTACAACAAATTACAAGACAAAGCCGCAGAAACGGCAGGTCTCGTTTATCATTGATAAACTGCAATAAGAACTTCTGTACCGGATTGATAAGCGAATCCTTTTTGTAAACAGGGTCGGTAATCTGCAGATCAATGGTTGCTTGCATATATTGGAAAATTTAAAACTTCAAAAATAAGAAAAACTTTACTGCTTTATAAAATCGATGGCCTAAACGATTACACTGCAATTGCAACCTACTTAAATCGTAATGAATAAATTAATATTGAAATTCGATGAATAAAAACGAAGGTATTGTTTTGGTAAATTTAGTTGGAAATATTTTATTCTTCGTGATAATTGGCAAGTGAATATAAACCTGAATGAACATAAACCCACAGCAAACCTTGATGATACCACAATTACAAATCCAATGCGGTTTGGTTGGAACCAACTGCTTTTTTGCCAGTTACTTTGGTTACAGTTTTCCGCTTTGCCACATGCTTTTGCAGAATCCGCTTACCTTCCTCTTTTACCAGACCATCTTTCCTTAAATCCCAAACTATGTCGCTTGCATACTTTCTGGTTTCTTCAATATCAACAATGGGTGCAGGATAATCCTTACCGATTTTGCAATGATATAACGCTTGCTCTATAGCGCTCAGTTTCCACGGTTGATGAATGAGATTAGCCGGTAATTCTTTTAACTCAGGAACCCATTGTTTAATAAACAATCCTTCGGAATCATGTTCCTCAGAATTTTTGATGGGGTTGTAAATCCGGATGGTGTTTATGCCTGTAACACCTGATTGCATTTGCAACTGCGGATAATGTATACCAGGCTCATAATCTAAAAACTGTCGGGCTAAAAAATGAAGCTCCCGCCAATCCTGCCATAAATTGAATACAAAGAAAGATACCACCATGGCCCGCATTCTGAAATTGATATAACCAGTAGCTACGAGGCAACGCATACAGGCATCTACAAGCGGAACCCCCGTTTGCCCTTGCTGCCAGGCTCTGATATAAAAATCATTTTTAGGCTTTACCAATGCATCATACCCACGGTTTATATTTTCAAATTCCATGCGGCATTCATCTTCAAACTTTTGGATAAAATGACAATGCCAATGCAACCGTGAAACAAAATTGGCAAGTGCCCTTTTGTTGCCTGATTGCTCGTAGTGCTGCATGGTATATTGGTACACCATGCGCATGCTGATATTACCATAAGCCAAATATGGTGAAAGCCGGCTGCAACCTTTTCTGCTCAGTGCCGGTTTCGAAATATGTTTGCTATAGTTTATAGACCGT
Source organism: Chitinophagales bacterium (assembly GCA_038215675.1). Classification (GTDB taxonomy): domain Bacteria; phylum Bacteroidota; class Bacteroidia; order Chitinophagales; family Chitinophagaceae; genus Ferruginibacter. The sequence goes on from JBBQQP010000332.1 coordinate 2,815, forward strand.
TCTTTTATAAAACTATCAAGGTAACGCCAGGCCAACGATTCGCCGCCCTGTTGAAAGTTTTTATTGGGTGTTGTAATTGCTGCCGGCAAGGGTTCACCTTTTATCGAATGGTATATTTCATCCGGCAGTTTTAGAATATTCCAATTATCTTCCTGCACAAACTTCGGTGTTTCGGTCATTCTCTTTTGCCAGCTTGCCTGCCAGTATTTTCTCGACTTCAATTTTCTTATTACGCCGTGAAGCTGGTATTCCTTCCATTCAATCGCATTCGTTTTACAAAAGGATTGCATAGCAAGGTCGCGGTGATACGATACTTGATTACCGATTTCTTCATGAGAAAAAATAGTATTTATGGTATAGTGTTCTGCTAGTTTATTAAAAACAATCAATGCGTCATTATGAAAAATATGCAACCGTCCTTGTACATTTTCAACTTTGGTTTTCATCTCCTGCAGGGATTCATATACAAAACGCCAATGCCTTGTATCGCTGTCTGCGTAAGCCATTACAGCAGGCTCGAAGCAATATAAAAAGAGGATAGGGAGATTTTCTTTTTGCGCATAAAACAGTGGTTCATGATCTGTAAAACGCAGATCACGTTTAAACCAAACTATATTGATGGAGACTTTTTTTTCCTTAGCTGGCCCTGGCAATGGAATCATTGAAAATTTATTTACTGACATGTAATTGCGAACCGGACAACCCATATTTACAGAGGTTGAATAAAGGCTTTCGGCACCAGATTTTTAACATTATAAATAGGCAGCTTGCTATGAACTTATACATCCCAGCTCAATAACAATCCTGATTCCAGGTAAACATTCTCACATAAAAATATCTTAGAAGGGCTACGCAATTAAAACGAAAACAACGTGATTACAATCCCAATTGATTCCCCAGCCGCTTTAGTTCTATTTCGGCAGACTTAGCTGCATAATTCAGGTTAACCAATCTAAACCCGGATTGTTCAAAACTTTGCTGGGCATTTTTCACATCTACAATAGTGGCCTGTTTAAACTGAAAACGCTTTAACGCAAGCTCCAGCAATTGAGCGGATAATAAATAATTTTGTTGCTCGGTATCAAGTTGCTTTAACGTGGAAGCATATGTTTGATAGGACTTAACCACCTGTGAATTAAAATCCCTGATAAGTATTTGATTACCCAGTCGGGCATTGCGTACATCGATCTCGGCTACTTTTTTTTGCCGGTTAAAAACGGATCCGTTATAAATTGGAATACCCAAAGAAATCCCCACAGTTGGC
>JBBQQP010000333.1:0-4074 GCA_038215675.1 Chitinophagales bacterium
TGGTAGTTATAAGGAAATGGATTACTTCCTCACAAAACTTGAAGGCTTTGAAACGGATTCGCCAGGTTTGCAATTACAAAAAGAAGCCATCATTTTCATTTATCGAATTTCGGGCTTACTTAATCAGGGAAAATTTGACGAAGCCCTTTTGTTTATAAAAAATAAAGAAGAAACATTCCTTAATAAACTAAACTTATTGAATCTGAAAAATCAGGCAGAAATTTATTTATATCTATCTGTCAGCTACCTGGTAAATGACAATATTAATAAGGCCCACTTTTATCTTAATAGGGTGCTGTTACAAAGTGACCTTTTTTATTCGTTGCCCATCTACAGAATTTTCAGGATAATTCATTTGCTTATACATTATCAACTTAATAATCATGAAGTTTTAGCCCATGAGATCCGCTCAATAAAAAGAAATTTTAAAAATAACAACAAAGACGCTTACCTGCTTGAAAAGGCAGTATTCAGATTTGTATCCAACTACCCTCTGCCCGGGAAAGAATCAGAGAAAATAAAGCTATGGCAAAAAATGGAAGCTGATTTTGCGTTGATAAAAGCAGATAAATATGGAATGGGAATACTAAAGATTTTTGATTTCGGTAACTGGATAAAATCAAAAGTTTTAAAAGTGTCATTTGGTAAAATTGTAAGAGAAATGTGAGTGTGAGATAGCGTGCTGTGAATATCCCAACGGACGGTTGAGGTGAGAAATTTACAAGGCAACACAGATGATGCCAAGTGAGTATCGCCGTACTTTTAACCTGAAGATTATCAATCAAAAGTAATTTTAACCAAAACTCCTAATATGCATCGATCTGCAGCATTTGTTTTTTCAAATTATCTGCCTCAGCATGTATCGAAATGGCTCCTTTTTTTCCAGTGGCTTTAATGATAAGCTGGCACACTCCCTCACTTGCATTGATATTTTTTGCCTTAAAACTAAAGTGTTGACCAAGATCGCCGTTATCAACTGCAAGAATTTCTGCAGGCCCATCAACTTTGAATCTAACTAAATGTGTAGCATATGGAAATTTTATCCCGTCGGAGTCCGCAATGGTAACATCAATGATAGCAATTTCTCTGGATGAAGCTGCAATGGTCTTGTCTTTGGTTTCGAGGAGAATTTTTGCAGGTTGTTTTGCAGTCCGTAGTTCATGTGTGGCCACTTCATTACTACTATTTTTTGCAACAGCTTTTAGTACCCCTTTTTTAAAGGGGATTTTCCATCTGATTACCCGATCAGAGAAATCCTGAAGCTTTTGCTCTCCCAGCAATTCGTTGTTTAAAAAAAGTTGAACCGTTTCACAATTAGTAAACGTAAGTACGGTGATTGAATCATTTTCGTTGAGAGGGAAATTCCAATGTGAGGAAAAAGGTGGGCCTGTCCATATTTTTGACCAACTTTTATAATTAATAAGTGAATCTGACAATGCTTTATCGAATCCGGCAATATGTACCATCGGTTTTTCTGCGTACAAACTTTGAGTGAAATAAGCGTACCCTTTTTTATACCCACAAGTATTTATTGGCGCCCATGGAAATCCTCTAAAGGGCCATCCTGGCGATTCGCCAAAGTAATCAATACCTGTCCAGATAAACTGTCCGCAATCTTCTTTTTGAAGTGTAAACCACGAGTTTCCACTGAAATCAGGATTCTCGCCTAACGCCAGCGGGCCATAATCTGTGTAGACCCTTGTTTCGGTCGATAAAAATATTTTTTTCGGATCGGCCTTTCGCCATTTGCTAAACATCCGGGTAGAATAATTGTAGCTGGCAACATCATTGTAATCAGAAATCTCAAATTGTTCGGGGTCTTTTAAAAATCCCGGATGCATGGCACTCGTAACTTTTCTTGAAGGATCTTTCCCGTGAACCAATGCTACCAGTTCTTTAATAATTTCTATGCCGCGGGGAGCTTTAATTTGTTGTTCATACGTTTCATTACCAACGCTCCAGATAAAAACAGACGGGTGATTTCTGTCTCGTTCAATAAAATTTGACAGGTCATCACGCCACGAATCTTTAAATGAAATGGCTTTACTACTCCCCCTGTCTATTCTTGCTTCCCATCTGTCGAAAGTTTCATTAAAAACCAGGATTCCCAGCGAATCACACATATCCAACAACTGCGGAGCGTACGGGTTGTGACTTAAACGTATGGCATTGCAGCCCATTTCTTTTAGCAACCGTAATCTGCGAAGCATCAATTTATCGTAAAATGCCGCCCCAACTCCTCCAAGATCATGATGAATACAGACGCCTTTTAAAACTACTTTTTTATTATTAAGTACAAAGCCTGAATCGGGTGAAAATTGAATGCTCCGAATCCCAAAAGGCGTTGTGTATTTATCTTGCAGCTTATTATTTATTTCTATTGACGTAACAGCTTTATACATAATTGGAGACCCGGGCGACCAAAGCATGGGATGTTCTACATTAAAAAGTTGTTCTATTTCAACTTCTTTACCCATCTCTGTCTTTTGATCAATAATTTTTGTGGCAACTACATTCCCTTTCGGATCAACGATTTCAGTTTTTAGCGTAAATGAGGCATTGGCATTGTCTGTATTTTTTACCTTAATTTTTAAGTTTATTGTTGCATTTAAATTATTTACTTCAGGAGTGGTGATATAAGTTCCTGATTGAGGTATGTAAACTTTATTGGTTGCTGTAAGCCATACATGACGATAGATGCCGCAACCACTATACCACCTGTCAAAAGGTTGTACAGAATTATCAACCCTTACAGCAATAATATTGGACTTCCCGGGGGTGATAAACGGGCTGATGTCATAAGTTCTGGTGATGTATCCGTTCGATTGACTTCCAATCTTTTTACCATTTACATAGATTTCAGAAATCATGTAAATACCATCAAAAGTTAAAAGAAGATTTTTAGATTTATATTCTTCCGGAACAAGGAGATTTTTACGATACCAGGCAATACCTCCACCAAAATAACCGCCAGACTCGCCGGAAGGATTATCTTTTTTTACAGAGTCTTCAATAGACCAATCGTGGGGAAGATCAAGTAATCGCCAGCTACTGTCATTCAGCGTAATACTACTTCCGTCGAATATGGAATCTGTTTTAATAAACCTCCAGTCGAAGTCAATATTATTAACTGTTCGCACTTCTGCAGGATTTGAACAGCTGGCAACAAATCCCAGAATAAATAAGTAGATTAATTTTTTAAAGGTGTTAATCATATTGTTTTGTAGATGTGAAAAGGGTTAAAAATCTAACTCTGTAAATATAGTTTAATGTCGTTTAGTCAGGTGAAACTATGTACAAAATTTTCATTATATAGAACAGCGGTATGGTTAGCACAAGTAAGCTATAGCACAACCTTTAAAATTGAGCGGTTTGAATTTACCAATTATTATGAAGCCAGGATATCAGCGCAGGATGTGGATGCTATTTTAATCCTTGCAACACCCATTGCCATGCCCGACGATGCTTTTATTCTGACCCTTGGTGTTACCGCAATTGGATCTACAAACACGAAAGCATTTAAAAGATGCCGTGATGCTGATGTGAAATAATAAAAGCCTCATTGTCCATTGATTTTAAATTCTTAAGGAGTTTTGGCGTATATTGTCGCACCCTTCCATCATACAATGAATCAAAATCCTGAACAACTTGCCCGTGATAGAATAGATGCCGACCTCCATCGGTGCGGCTGGGTGATACAAGGTAAAAATCAAATCAATTTAAGAGCTGCGATAGGCGTAGCCGTTAGAGAATACCAAACTGATATTGGCCCGGCAGATTATGTATTGTTTGTAGATGGTAAGCCCGTCGGCATCATTGAAGCCAAACGTGCAGAAGAAGCCGTACACCTCACCATGCATGAAGAACAGAGTGAAGGATACGCCACGGCTAAACTAAAATTCCTCAACAACGAAAAGTTACGTTTTGTATATGAAAGCACGGGAGAAGTAACCAGGTTCACCGATTACCGTGACAGTAAACCCAGGAGCAGACCGATGTTCAGCTTCCATCGCCCCGAAACATTGTTGGAATACGGCAAGCAGGGCAAATCGTTGAGAACACGATTGCAGGACA
>JBBQQP010000334.1:0-4062 GCA_038215675.1 Chitinophagales bacterium
CAACCATTTTCCTGACGTCAGGAAGATGGTTGCAATTGGTTCCGGTGCTGAAAAGGAAATTGATGATATTGCCCTTACACGATATGCCTGTTACCTGGTGGCACAAAACGGCGATAGCCGAAAAGCAGCAATAGCTTTTGCTCAAAAACCACTTTGCTGCACAGACATGACCGGCCGATTTGGTAGAACAACATCCTTTTTTTGAAGCTTAAAGCAAGCGAGAAACTAAGTGAAACTGAAATCTATCGGATGAAAAACAACGCTCATACATTTTAAACCACGTCCCTCTCCACCGTAATGCTGCATTCACCAATTAATGCGGCCATGGCACCAACGCCTGCCAATATCGGTGCAAATACGGCCCCTACCACACCAAAGCTTAGCGGGAAGGACATCAATTCTTTGCCTGCTTTATCATGGATGGTGATCTTTCTTACGTTTCCTTCTTCAATCAATTCCTTAATTTTTTTAAGTATTTCTTCGCCCTTCAGTGAAAAGCTTTCTGTAAACGAGTTTGACATAATGTTATGGTTTTTTAAATGATATAAATTACTGGTGTAGACCATTGTTTAAGCAAACCAACGCACACAAAATAACTGGATTGCTTACTGCTAAGGTACGCATACAATTTAAGGGGTACAATCATTTGGTATTACTCATTGTAGTTTTTGCGCAAATGTTTCGGTTGTTCAAGGGGCCGTTTCAGTAACAGGCAATTACATGCCTTCGAAAAGAAAATTTAAATCTTCAATTTGACTGTTTAAATAATTATTCCTACTTTAAATCCGGATCAGGGAGTAATTGAAAATAACGATGCTTAAAACACTTGCAATGTCATATACAGTTTCAGTAGACCAGGCAACCATCCAACAATGGATTGTTGCCAAAGTTCAGCTAAAGGATGTAGAGGAAAAACTGATTTCAATGGGAATGGATGATGCAGCCATCGCCGGCAACCTGCAAACCTTTAAGCGTTTGCGCAATGCTAAAAGACAGGTGAATGGTTTTATTTGCATGGGGCTGGGCGCCTTTACTGGCTTTATCAGTTGTATTCTTTCTGTACTCAATCCGATACCTGAATTATACAATGTTATTTTATTTGGATTAACCTCCGTGGCTATACTGATCGTTTTTCTAGGAATGTATTTTTTGTTTGAATAATTCCGCCGGAGAATGTACTTGAAACATTTTACTAGAAAAAGCATTGTAAAGAAACCAATAAATTATAAAACGCATCAATATAAAAAGACCTCACTCACTATTACAACCGGTGAGGTCTTTTACATTCCCCATCCATCTTCTTTGTTGCACTTTTGCCCATTACACGCCAAATTGCGCCAGGTGATGATTCAAATGTTTAAACAGCATATTGTTCCATTCGGTTTTGGTTAGCGTTCCAAATGAATTGGATTCCAGGCTATCAAAATGATTTTCTCCCAACTGCTGTGTTCGGTTAATATACTTTACAAGGCGTTGCTTTTCGACCTCAAAGTCTTTTGTTTCGGTTATCAAAAACTGTGGTGCCGTTTTACCGTTTTGGGAATAAGGCGTTTCGTCTACTACCTTTTTTTTGATAAATGTTTTTAAAATAAATTTCAAAAATGCATTGGGTTTGGGATGTTTGTTCTCATAGATCATTTCGTAGGTAACGTTGCAATGGGCGAGCATTTGAGCAACGCTCATTTTTCCCCAGTTTGGTTTGGTGGCTGGTGTCAGGTGGTTAATCCTTTGAAGGATTGCAGTGTTAACTTCTGCGGCAAAAATATTTGGCAAAGCCATAATAAATAAATTTAGGTTGGATAAAAAATTGTTTCCTCAAAAATAAATGGGAATTGCCATCATCTGCTTTTTATTGGACGAACGGTCGCATTTCATTTTGTGAATGGCTCACCAACTCTCTGTTTCTTTTCACTTTAAATCAATCTTTCAACAGCAGACGGGCGTTATTAAAAACAAATAGCTTTCGGTCTGTTGCCAATGATTTCTGCTTTTTTATTTCAATCCGGAAGCTGCCTGCCTTCAGTTTGGTTACCTGGTTTTATTTGCGATCAATACAAACTTGCCATCTTTGGCGTAAAATGAAATGGCCTTAAAAATATGCTTTAATTACTTGAGTTGACACTATGGACATCCTCATTTTTCAGAAATATATAAGGTATAAAAATGACGAGGCTTAACAGGAAAATAAGACCAGGAATAAAAAAACAAATTGACTTCTTTTATGAATTCCCAGCTAGTTTGCTTCTAAATTCAAACTAATCTACGAGAAGTTTCATGGCGCTAACCATATTGTTATCATTGATCGCCTGTAAAGGTAAAAAGTAAACCCTACAGAAAATAAAGTTGAGCTGCAACAATCAACAGCCTATGAATTTCCAGAATCCAGGGAAGCATATCGGGCTGATACACGGGCACTGCTAAGCGCTTTTAAAAAATTTCGACAGGCACTAAATAAGGAAGACGGATTTTTACTCTCTTCTATGAGTACAGGTAACCCTTATTTTCCACTTGCCTTAACAGGAATGCTTCAGCTTCCTCCGGGACTTCCTGATTTTCTGATAAGTCGCCCGATTAAAAAATTATATAAACCAGCGATCTGGAATGCAATTCAAACAACAGAACCAGGTATATATGCACGAACCAATCAGTATGAGCTATTCTATTTGATAGATCAGGTCTCGAATAATAAAAGAGCAGAAAGAAAGTACACTTTTGAATTTGTTAAAGTAGATAAAGAGTTTAAGTTCTTCAAGTATGAATCAACAGCTTTCGTTCGATTTATTGATCCACCTTTAGATAGTATGACATGGTATTTTCCGCCAGGTAATTATGCAGAAAAAAAAGTGGGGGATCATCTTCACCTCCATAAATTTACCAATACATGGTATTCACTGACATTGAAAAACTGTGAAGAACCAGTTCTATACAATTACAAAGGATTAGATGAGATTTATCGTGTCACCTGGTTAAGGGCTTTTCATTATCCCGTTGTATTCAGGTTTCAAAAGCAGGGTTTTAATTTTCTACTAACTACCAAAGTTTTATTGGAACGAAATGATGAATACCCTGATGAGCTGGAAACGAATACCACTACATCCGTTAGCTTTTTTAAATGGTATAAATTTAAAAGCAAACTCGCAGAAGCTGATTTTTGGAAACTTGATTTCAAAGATGCCGATGCAGAACCAATGGATGGCTCAAGGTGGATTGTTGAAGGAGTAAACGAAGGCAAATATCACATGATAGAAAGATGGTTTCCTGAACCCGAATTACGAAAAGCCTGTTTGTATCTTTTATCAATATCTAATCTTAAAATCTCAAAGCGGAATATTTATTAAATGCTATTCCGCAGCAGCAGTCCACTTCGAATCCGGATTAAAATGATTCCAAACCAATGCAGATAATTTTCGGGTAAGCTCCCACGCTTCATTGTTATCGTTCCAACTGATATCCTTGTTGTTTTTTGTAAACACACTTAAGATGTAAGGATTTTTTTTACTGTTTACATACATGATCTCACTGCGGCTTGCATCTATCGCACCACTTTTATCCGCTATAAAAACACCCGGTGGCACCCGGCTAATGGCTTCTTCATCCCAATATTGGCGGCTTAATAAGCGCAGCATTTTTTCGCTGGCGGCAACACTTAAAATATCCTTATTCACAATTCTTTCCATTATGTTTTCCATTTCACGGGGAGTAGATTGCCCCCAGCCATAGCTGGTTCTGTCGCCTTCTCTGCCAGGGGTTTTGCTATTAACCCGGGTGGCTTTAAAACCAAGACTGTCCATTATTTCATTGATTCTTTTACCACCCCCGGCGAGTGATTGCAGCCAAAGACTTGCCGTGTTATCACTGGTGGTTAGCATGAGCATTAGCACCTTACTCAATTCAATTTTTTCGCCATCTTTAAAGGAACCTAAAATGTCTTCTCCTGCATACAGCAACGAGTCTTTGTAAATGAGTGGCTGGTGATATTTCAGTTCGCCTTTTTCTATTTTTTCCACGATGCCAACCATGATGGAAACCTTCACAATACTGGCAGTGGGAAAAATGGTATCC
>JBBQQP010000335.1:0-4031 GCA_038215675.1 Chitinophagales bacterium
TATTGGGTTGATTTGTTTGCCGGGGATTTTTATTCGGGTGATCCGGCCAGCGGAAAATTAGAAAAAAAGAATATCGGCCAGCCAATTGGAGCAGTTGCACTGAGGGAAAACGGCGGTTTTATATTTGCAGCGCATGCAGGATTTGGATTTACAGATATAACCCCCGATTCACCTGTATCATTCTTTAATAATCCGCAACAGTGCTATCCCGAAACAAGATTCAACGACGGCAAGGTAGATCCTCTGGGGAATTTTTTAGCTGGTACGATGACTTTCGATGGAAAGAAACCTATTGGTCATTTATATCAGCTTCGTCCTGATCAAACGGTACAATGTGTTGAACGTAAGCTGATCTTAAGCAATGGAATGGACTGGTCACCTTCGGGCAAAATATTTTATCTGGCCGATACAAACAGACGGGTTGTGTACGCTTACGATTATAACCTGGCGGATGGAAGTATCAGCAACCGAAAAAATTTCATACAATTTGGTGAACACGAGTATCCAGACGGTTTGTGTGTGGATGAGGCTGGAAATTTATGGATCGCTGTGTGGGGTAGCGGTATGATACTTCAATTTGATGACTGTGGTAAAAGATGCAGAAGAGTTGAATTACCTGTTACCCATCCTACCAGTTGTTGCTTTGGCGGCGAAGAGCTCACAACCCTGTTTATTACGACCTCACAATATGTTTTGACTCCCATTGAAAAGATGAAGCAGCCCTTCGCTGGTAGAATCTTGGCCATTCAAACTGGTTGTAAAGGGCAGGCGATGCGAAGGTATGCCGGCTGATTGGACCTGTTTTTTTATCTATTTTATTCAAGTCCTGTCGTTGTAAATATGTCCTTAATGAAGCCAGGGTTTAGTATAACATTTGTCATCCTCAATTTTTTCGATACGTGAAAAGGGGTGTCCTGTTGTCTATTTTATTTATTTAAATAATGGGAATTGATGCTCTTAAAGCGTTAATAAATGCCACATCAGACTTTTACTGAAAATGTATTTCAAATATCCGGGCCAACTAATGGATCGTCCTTATTTGTTTTATTACCTAAGAAGAAAAGAATATATAAACGGGTTCGTTTATTATTTTGATTTTTTTATTGGGTAAGAATAATGTCTGCTGCCATCAGCGGAGAATTTGCTTACCGCTTACTACAGAGATAAATATTTTATAGCTGTCCAAATGTATTTTCAAGCCGCTTACTACAAACGAGTCCATTATTTAATTTATATTATCCATTAGTATTATCTTTTCAGTAGTTATCGTGCACTTTAAGGCAGTAGACAAAATGCATTAAGAATACAATGATTTTTAATTTAATTACTTGGTGATCATTATGGGTTTAAAAAAATACATGCTTTCTTATTTATTATTTACGGTGTTGATGTACCATGGCTTTGCTCAAACCAGTTATCATATTACTTCCAGTCAAGGCTTATCCACCAATCAGCTGACTGTTTTAACGAAGGATGCACAAAATAATATGTGGTTTGGCAGTTACAATGGTCTGCATAAACATGAAGGCACTTCAATAAAACTTTATAATAAATCAGGTAAAGATGCTGCATCATTAAGCAGTAAAGAAGTACATGCTGTTTTTATTGACCGGCTGGGCTACACATGGGCAGGTACAACCGGGGGACTGGATAAACTTGATCCTAAAACAGGCATCATACAACATTACCAGCTAAAAGATTCTGCCCACACCAATGACCAGATCGGTTATATTGTTTCTATTTTTCAGGATGAAAAAGATGCCATATGGGTGGTTACAGAAGCCGGCATATTCGTAGTGAATTATCAATCGGGGAAGTATAGACAATTGCGGGGCAATGAGAAAACCCATTTAGGTATGCCTGATTATGGCGTGTTGTACAAAGGTTCGGTGAAAACCCAGGCCGGTATCTGGATGTATGCATCGGGATACCTTATTTTTTATGAATTTAAAAGCGGCCATTTTTTTCACCAGTATCATAATCCCGGGCACAAAAAAGTTTTTGATCTGAGAGCCGGCAATGATTTTAATTCGCAAAGCGAATTGTGTGCAGATGGCAATAACAACCTGTACTTTGTTTTTAACGATACTATTTTAATGAAATACAATATTGTTACCGATAAGCTGGATTCTTTCCATTTTGCTTTTCCTAGAAATGCCTGGAAGTGTTGTTATTCTCTAGCTGCAGATTTTAACGGCAATATCTGGATAGGATTTAGATATGGCGGATTGCTTTATTTTGATAAAAATACGCACAGTTTTAGCAGTATCCAATACAACGACATCAATAGTCTGATACAATCGGATTATGTGTATTCTCTTTGCGAAGATTATCTTAAGCGTATGTGGGTAACCACCAACAATGGAATTTTCATCATCAATTATTATGACAGCATTGTACAACAAAAATACCTGAGCGATAAAAAAGAATTTATCAATATCAATTATTCGGCTGCCATTATTTCGCAGGACAAACAAGGGAATATTTATCTCCCATTCTTAGCCGGAGGATTATTTAAGTATAATGTTTTTAATGGCAACAATAATTACTATCCGGTTTCCAGTGCAGCTGTCAAAGATTTTGGTTACGTGTACACGGGGGAAAAAGATAAAATTTTAGTGAGTTCTGGTACAGGTTTAATGAGGGCTGACACAATTTTACATGAATTGAAATTAAGCAATTCTACACAAGAAATGACTTCATTGATATCTGAAATTCCCACCCGGGTAATTTGGATATACCGGCATAACGAAAAAGCTGTTTACATTAAAAAATTTAATGGTAACATTTATTATTACGACGGTACAAACAGTCTTAAAAAATTAACCAGTACCGGATTTTCAAAACAGGCTTGTGTTTCGGCCGATAATAACTCTTTACTTTTTTTATCTGGTGATGGTGATGTTGTTAAACGGAATCTTGTAACACTTAAAATGGATACCATTTTATTGTATAAAAAATTGAAGGCTATAAATTTTGCTTATGCCAATACAAGGGATGTGGCGGATGATGGAAATGGAAATTTATGGATTACATCGCAGAACGGTTTAATCAAATATAATTGGGCTACTGAGGAGGTTGCTGTTTACACAACTGAAAGCGGATTGCTGCATGATTTCAGTTTTACCCTTTGTGTAGATTCTAAAAAAAGGCTGTGGGTTGGATCTATGGGCGGAGTCAATTTATTTGATCCGGGAAAAAATACATTCCTGAATGTGTTTCCCGAATCACCGGATAAATTAAGTAACTATTTCGGAAGTAGTTTGGAAGCAAAAGACGGTCACATCTATTTTTTATTTGGTGGTAAACTGGTTAATATAAACCCGGATGCATTTTTTAAACAACAGATTGCGGAACGGTTGCTACAGATGGATGAACTGGCAGTAAATGGCAATACAATCGACATCGCAAGTAATATTTTAGATAACCTGTCCTACAATGAAAACAGAATTTATTTCAGGTTTGGCCTGTTGGAATTTGCCGAACCAGAAAAGGTCAAATACTACGTTATGTTGCAGGGCTTAGATAAGGATTGGGTTGATTTGGGTAATCATCCTGAAGTAACCTTTAATTCTTTACAGCCAGGTAAATATGTTTTTAGAGTAAAAGCAACGGATGTGTATGGTAATGTGGCAAAAGGACAACTCGAAGTTCCATTTATAATACACCAGCCATTTTGGAAAACATGGTGGTTTATTTTGCTAATTACTTTTCTATTGGGTGGTATTCTTTTCGCCATCATAAAATGGCGGGAAAGAAATATCAAAGCATTGGAAACTGGCAAAACAAAACTTCAACAGTTAACAGCAGAGAAATATAAAACTCAATTTGAATCGGAACAGATCAGCAGCTTTTTCACTACATCGTTGTTTAATAAAAATGATGTGGACGATGTATTGTGGGATGTGGCAAAAAACCTGATTGGTAAATTGAATTTTGTGGATTGTATGATCTATCTGTGGAACGATGATAAAACTAAAATGGTGCAGAAGGCGGGCTATGGACCAAAAGGCTCACTGGAAGAACTGGAG
>JBBQQP010000336.1:0-4021 GCA_038215675.1 Chitinophagales bacterium
GCCTGGCTTCATTTATTGGGAGCCAACATAAAAGGGTATGCGCTGGCACCTGAAGTTGATGGGAGCCTTTTTAATATCTTCAATTCGGCAATTGAATTTGAAAACGTAATTGCTGATATCAGGGATAAAGAAAAATTGCAAACTGAAATAAATAATTTCAAACCTGACTATATTTTTCATTTAGCAGCACAGGCATTGGTAAGAAAGTCTTATGAAATTCCTTCTGATACATTTGAAGTCAACGCTATTGGCACCGCTAATGTTTTGGAGGCAGTTAAAAAGTTATCCGGTAAATGTACCGTAGTTGTAATTACTACCGATAAGGTGTACGAAAATAAAGAGATAGATTATCATTATAAAGAAACGGATGACCTTGGAGGTTATGATCCCTATAGTGCCAGTAAAGCAGCTACAGAAATGGTCGTTAATTCATTCCGGCATTCTTTTTTTAATTCTCAAAATTATGCATTACATCAAAAAGCGGTTGCCAGCGCCAGGGCCGGCAATGTAATAGGCGGGGGAGACTGGAACAAAGACAGAATCATTCCTGACATCATTCGTTCACTTGTAGCCGGGCTACCAATTAGTGTAAGGAATCCGTCAGCAATAAGACCATGGCAGCATGTGTTGGAGCCATTGTGTGGTTATTTGTTATTAGGAGGATTACTGAATGAAGAGCCGGGTAATTTTTCAGGAGCATTTAATTTCGGTCCTTTACCCGATGATCATCTACAAGTAAAAGAGCTAGTCAACTTTGCATTGGAATTTTGGGGCAGTGGTAGTTGGTTAGATAATTTAGATAGAACACAACCACATGAAGCGGGGTTATTAAAATTAGATATTGGTAAAGCGACGTCTCTTTTAAACTGGCAGCCAAGGTTAACCAGTAAAGAGGCCATCCAATGGACTATTGACTGGTACAAACAAAAAAACGAGGATATTTTTGATTACAGCATTCAACAGATTAAAAATTATCAATTGAAATGATTTTTACGGAAACGTTATTGAAAGGTAGTTACATCATTGATCTGGAACCTTTTGCAGATGAAAGGGGTTGGTTTGCTAGAACCTACTGCAAAAACGAATTTAAAGCGATAGGGCATACAAAAGAGTGGGTTCAATTAAATCATTCTTTTACAAAGCAGAAGGGAACTGTGCGTGGAATGCATTTTCAGCTTTCCCCTTTTAGTGAAATTAAATTGGTACGCTGTATTTCAGGAGCTGTTTACGATGTGATCATTGATTTGAGAAAAAACTCACCTACTTTTTTAAAGTATTATGCAGTGGAGCTTTCTTCAAAAAATAAAAAAATGATTTACATCGCTGAAGGTTTTGCACATGGTTTTCAGGCATTAACAGATGATTGTGAATTAATTTACCATCATGCTCAATTTTACACCCCTGGTGTAGAAGGCGGTATTAAATATGATGACACCAGCGTGAATATTGAATGGCCATTGCCGGTGAAATCAGTGTCAGCAAGAGACGATTCGCACCCAATGTTGGATATTAATTTTAAAGGGGTTTAAATATGGAATGTAGATTTTGTAAAACAGAACTTGAAAATATTTTTATTGACCTGGTGAATTCACCACCGTCTAATTCTTTTCTAACTGCAAGCCAGTTAAATGAACCCGAAACGTTTTATCCTTTAAAAGTATTTACTTGCCACCAATGTTTTTTGGTGCAGGTAGATGAATACAAAAAATCGGATGCTATATTTGACAGCAATTATGTATACTTTTCATCGTATAGCACCAGTTGGTTAAAGCATGCCAAAGAATACACCCAGCAAATGATTGGACGTTTTGGCTATGACGAAAATTCACTGGTAATTGAAGTGGCATCCAACGACGGGTACTTACTACAATATTTTAAAGAAAGCAATGTTCCGGTTTTGGGTATTGAGCCAACGGCAAATACGGCTGCGGCTGCTAAAGAAAAGGGCATTGATTCTGTAATTGACTTTTTTGGAACAAGGCTGGCAAATGTATTGACGGCAAAAAATATCAAAGCCGATCTCTTACTGGGCAATAACGTATTGGCGCATGTGCCGGATATTATAGATTTCGTAAGGGGGCTGAAAATAATTTTAGCTGAAGGAGGTGTTATCACGATGGAGTTTCCACACCTGATGCAGTTGGTTGATAACAATCAGTTTGATACGATTTATCACGAACATTTTTCTTATTTGTCTTTTCATACCGTAAAAAAAATATTTGCATCACAGGGGCTGGAGATGTTTGATGTACAGGAGATACCAACCCATGGCGGGTCATTACGTATTTACGCTAAGCATCAAAGTGATGGCACCAAAAAAATTACTGAAAATGTTGCAGCTTTGTTAAAAAAAGAAGCAAATAAAGGACTGACAGAGCTTGCTTATTACGATCATTTTCAGCAAGAGGCATTGAATGTAAAATTAGACATTACAGAATTTTTAATTGATCAGAAAAAGGCAGGCAAAAAAGTTGCGGCTTATGGTGCTGCTGCCAAGGGTAATACAATGTTGAATTTCTGTGGTATAAAAAACGATCTGATAGAATTTGTGGTTGATGCCAATCCGCACAAGCAAAATAAGTTTTTACCGGCCAGTCATATTCCGGTTGTTAATGAACAACATTTAAAAGATGCACGCCCGGATTTTGTGATCATCTTTCCATGGAATTTAAAAGCAGAGATCACTCAACAGCTTGCATATATAAAAGACTGGGGAGGTAAATTTGTAGTGGCTGTACCTGTTTTGCAAATTATAGATTAGCCTGCTGAATGAAAAAAATACTTATAACAGGTGCTACTGGTTTTATCGGAAATTATGTGATAGCCCAGCTATTACAACAAAATAATTATAGCATTACCGCATCTTCAGCATCCATTGATAAAGGAGTTACAGCTTCGTGGTTCTCATCTGTAAAATACATTCCATTTAATTTAAAAGATTTTGATAGCGGTGTTGATTATTATAAATTTTTTGATGAGCCGGACCTTGTAATCCACCTTGCCTGGGAAGGCTTACCAAATTATAAAGCAGCCTTTCATGTAGAAGAAAATTTACCCCGCCATTATGCCTTGCTAAAGAACCTGATTTATCATGGATTAAACGATCTTACAATTACCGGAACCTGTTTTGAATATGGATTACAGGAGGGAAGGCTTTCTGAAGAAATGGAGACGATGCCATCTATTGCTTATGCCATTGCAAAAGATAGACTTCGCAGGCAATTGGAACAATTTCAAAAGGAAAATGAATTTCAATTAAAATGGATCCGGTTATTTTATATGTATGGAAATGGGCAAAGCCCTAATTCCTTACTTTCGCAGTTGGATAAATCCATAGCGCAGAAGGAGACGGTATTTAATATGAGCGGTGGGGAACAGGAGAGAGATTATTTGCCGGTTGAAGAGGTAGCCGTATATATCGGAAGGATCGCTTTGCAGAATGAGGTAACTGGAATCATCAATTGTTGCAGCGGTAAGCCAATCAAAGTAAAAACTTTGGTTGAAAATTATTTGATAAAAAAAAATAAGTTTATTCATCTTAACTTAGGTTATTATCCATACGCAGATTATGAAGCCATGAGATTTTGGGGTGATAATAAAAAATTAAAAAAAATAATAGACCATGAGTAATCCAATTGAGCAATTTACAGCCGAAAGAAAAGAACGAATATTAAGCAATGCTGGTAACGAAAAATTGCTGGCCGCTGCTGAGGTTTTTAATATTGAGTCCAATAAAGCACAATATTCATATAATTTTTCCTGGATGGGCAGACCTGTTATCCAATATCCGCAGGATATGATGGCGATGCAGGAAATTATATGGGATATTAAACCGGATTTAATTATTGAAACCGGAATTGCGCATGGAGGCTCGTTGGTTTATTATGCCTCGTTATTAGAATTAATCGGAAACGGCGAAGTACTGGGAATTGATATTGATATACGAGAACATAACCGTACAGAAATCGAAAATCACCCGATGTTTAAACGCATCAAAATGATCCAGGGATCTGCCACTGAT
>JBBQQP010000337.1:0-4004 GCA_038215675.1 Chitinophagales bacterium
CGGCGTTGCCTTCCTTTTTACTATCACCGCAGGAAGTTATGAACACCAAAGCCGCAGCACCTGCTATTAAATATTGTTTCATTGTTTTATATTTTCTGTTTATTATTGATTGTTGTTAGTTGGCAATTTTTAAAGTTTTCCTACTGCTTTCAGGTAATCTACTTTTGCCGTGATGGCATCATACAAAGCGCTGTAATAATTGTTCTGCGCTACTTTCAATTCTGTTTGCGCCGTATATATTTCCTGGTTGCTGCCCAGCCCCTCGTCATATTTTTTACGGGTTGTATTGAACACATTTTCTGCCAGTTGAATATTTTGTTTTTGAACATCTGCAGTCAGCAAGGCGTTCTTAAATCTGCTCCTTGCCTGTATTACTTCATTGTCCATGGATTGCTTCGATTGTTCAAGACTGTTGTTTGATTTTTGCAATGTTAGTTTGGCGCTTTCAATTTTCGCTCTTCTGGCAAAGCCATCAAAAATGGGGACTGAAATTCTCAATCCTATAAAGGAGGTGGTAAACCAATCACCCTTGTTGAAAAAATTAAACGAATTGCGTTGGGCATTCTTGGAATAAGAGCCAAATGCAGCAACGGTAGGTATTCTGCTAAGATTGTACCGTTTAATATTATAGCCGTTTAGTTTACTGGCCAGCGTTAGCAACTGAATTTCTTTACGGTCATTGTAGTTATACGATTCATCCAGAATGTTGAATTTTAATTCATCCTCTGTAAGGCTATCGGTTAATACCAGTTCCTCTTTCTGCGGCATGTTGATTAAAAATTTCAACCCTGCGTTACCGGCTTCCAGTTGTTGCATTACCTTTTGCTTTTCTGTTTTGAGATTGTTTAACTGCACCACTATTTTATCAATGTCCAGTTTTTCTGCAAACCCGTTTTTATAAATTTCTTTGGTATCCCGCAACAGTTTTTCAAACCGGTCTATATTGGCCTGGAGGCTGGCCAACTGGCTGTTGCCTACTACCAGTTGATAATATATTTTATAGATATTGGCTTTTATTTGTTCGGCGGTAACTTCTGCACTTTTGGTAGCAAGGTCCATGGCAGCACTTCTTGCCTGCAGCCCTACAAACACCTGCCCGTCAAACAATAGTTGCGAAAATTCTATCCCGCCGCTGGCTATCCATGGTACACCAAATTGGGCGTTGATATTACCAAAGCCATTTGCCGGCTGGTTAATGGGATTGCCATTTCCATCTTTTACAGCCTGGTCTTGCAATACCTGGTATACGGAAGGAGAAATGAAGTTGGGTATGGTTTGTACGGCGATATTAAAAAAGTGAGTGGTACTAACATTGCCATTTATTTGTGGAAATGCCGCAGCGGTTATTTCCCGGTTGGTTTGTTGCTGTAACTTAATGTCAATCAGGGCATTTTTTACCTGTACTGCGTTCTTTAAACCATAGTCTACCGCTTGCTTTGCAGAAAATTCATTCCTTGCCTGTGCCACTGCAACACCATTGGCCAGCAAAAAAGTTGCACCCAGTAATATTGTTTTTATAATGCTATTTTTTTTCATCATTACTTAATTTTAGTCGCTCTTGTTGATATTTTATAATGAGTTTGTATCCTTTTTGTGAGGCCACGCCAAACAAAAAATGAATGATCAGTTCTTCCTCCAGCTTTGCCATGCTATATTTTACCCGGGTATGAAAATCGGGGTTAAAGGGCAGCATAATGCTTTCTACCCGGAATCTCGAAAGGATATCTAGATTGATGTCTTCCCTGTAAAGCCCTTCACGAATACCTCTTTCCATATTCGTCCTGATTATGTTGTAGAGATAGTGGTTTTTGTGCTGCTGAAATTTTTGGAAAGCCTTAGGATGGTATTTTTGCATATCATAAATGAGGGAGGGATTCATGCTTTTCATCATATCCACGACCATTTCCAATGCTAAAAATATTTCGTGGATGGCATTATCTGAACATTGCTGATCCTGCTCGCAAATTTGCTGGCTCCGCAGCAACTCATCGCTGATGACGGCCTCAATCAGTTCGTCTTTATCAGCATAGTACTGATAAATTGTTTTCTTACTCATTCCCAGGTTGCCGGCAATGTCATCCATACTTACGCTCCGCAGCCCGTATTGCATAAAAAGGACGTGTGCCTTTTCTTTTATTCTAATGCCTGTTTCTATATCTGCCATAATAGTTTGCAAAACTACGGAAACTATACATGTAACCAAAGTTTCCACGTATCTATTTTGCCATTCGTAACAATTATTTCATATCGTTTCGTCGAAGGCCAAATATTTATCTTTGACAAATAAATAATTGAACATGAAAAAGAGATCGATATACAAAAAATTAATTGAATTTTTTTTACAGGGGTTATTGATCCTGGCGCCCATCACCATTACCTTTTGGGCCATTATGGCATTATTCAATTTTATCGATGGTATTTTGCCCAACTTTTTATTTGGTCTGATTCCGAATCTTATGACAGATACCCAGGGAAATGAAAGGCACATTACCGGTTTGGGTTTTATTGTAGTGATTCTTCTGGTGGTGTCGGTTGGATATGTTTCCTCCAATTTTATATTTGGCAAGGCGGTGGATGCATTTGACCGGCTGTTAGAAAAAACACCGGGTATCAAATTTATTTATTCTACGCTGAAAGACTTTTTTGAAGCATTTGCCGGAGAAAAAAAGAAGTTTACGCAAAATGTGCTGGCGAATGTAGATGACAATGATGTATGGCGGGTTGGGTTTATCACACAGGATAATATGGAAGAATTTGGATTTAAAGATTATGTAGCCGTGTACGTTCCTATGGCTTATTCAGTGGCAGGCAATGTGTACATCATTCCTAAAGAAAGGGTAAAACCGATCACCAATATCAGTGCTGCACAAACCATGAAGTTTGCTGTAAGCGGTGGTGTTACCGCTGTGGTGGATACTACGCATTTTGCCCCGGGCACCTGAGGTGTTAAAGTTTACATCTTTCTAAAAAGATGTAAACTTTAAAAGATGTAGGCTTTAAAATTGTATCACTTTTTAATAAGATTCAAAACATGAAGCGTAGCCTCCTGCTTATTGCCTGTTGTTTTTTTGCTTCCAAATGCTACTGCTGGGGGTTTTATGCACACCAGAAAATAAATTACTATGCTGTTTTTTTATTACCGCCGGAGATGATCGTTTTGTATAAACCCAATATTGGTTTCATTGCAGAACATGCAGTGGATCCGGATAAACGGCGCTATGCAGTGGTGGCGGAAGCTCCCAGGCATTACATTGATATTGATCACTATGGTGAATACCCTTATCCTGATTTACCTCGTAAATGGAAAGATGCAGTCGCAAAATTTGGGCAAGATTCTTTAAATATGTTTGGCATTGTACCCTGGCACATTCAAACCATGCTTTCCCGCCTCACAGCTGCGTTTAAAGAAAAAAGTTTTAGCAAGATCATGAAGTTGAGTACAGAGATTGGACATTATATTGGCGACTCACATGTGCCCTTACACGCCAATAGCAATCACAATGGGCAATACACCAACCAGAAAGGCATACATGGATTTTGGGAAAGCCGGGTGCCGGAACTATTGGCAGAAAAAGAGTTTGATTTCTTTATCGGCAAAGCCCGCTATATTGAAAATCCCGGGGAATATATTTGGGCCCGGGTGTTGGAAAGTGCCAAAGCTGCGGACTCTGTTTTAACAATCGAAAAAGAACTTACCCGGTCATTTCCAACCGATCAGAAATACAGTTTTGAAAGTCGCAATGGTATTTTGATACGTCAATATTCCTCCGCTTTTACCATTGCTTACAGTAAAAAACTGGATGGAATGGTGGAAAGAAGAATGCGCTTATCTATTGCCAGTACTGCTTCATTTTGGTACACTGCATGGGTAAATGCCGGGCAACCAGATCTGCGTTCCTTAGCCCAACAACGTTTTACCGAATCGGATAACAAAGAATTGGAAGCGTTGAACGAAAGCTGGAAAAATGGGGGCAAAATAATCGGAAAGGAAGAAGAATAGGGCT
>JBBQQP010000338.1:0-4000 GCA_038215675.1 Chitinophagales bacterium
GCAGCCAAATTTCTTTCGTGGCCCCTGTCCAATACATACCATTTTAATACTTCAACAAAATGACTAAAGCGCACCAGTTCCAACGCATCTGCACCTTCCACCACATCAAGCGGATAGATGGTTTCCTTCCCAATGCCATACTCATCTGATCCACTCATGCAAATGCCATAGAAGATGCGTTGCAAGCCATTATTCCAGCTTACCAAATCAGTATCATCATCAGTACTACCTTCAATACCAAAACGGATATTGGCCATACTTACCACTTTTCTAAGCAACGTTGGTTCGGTGATATCAAACCGTTCCCGGATATAATGTGAATCCAGTAACTGCATCACTTCCTCCGCTTTAAAACCATCTGCCCTAATGGATAAAATGGCTTCAATGGCAGTAAACAAACTGTCTCCGGATTGTACACTTTCATCTGCAATGGTAAACGGAAACTGGTAAGCAGCTGTTTTAAAAACTGCTTTTATATAGGGTGCATAGGCATCAATATCACTCACCATTACAACGATGTCTCTGGGCGACAACTGCTCCTTTTTTTGATCGACCAGGTGCACCAGGTAGTTGTACAATACTTCCACTTCACGAACGAGGGTGTAACAGGCATTGATGGTAAGTGACTCATCTGCTAAATCCTTTACAACCAGTGGTATCCTGTTGGCAGCGTCATTGTTATAAAAAATATCATTTTGTATTTTTTGAAGTAATGTATCTGTATCACTCATTGTTGGCTCGGTTACCGTTGCATCATTGTACACATTTAAAAACGCATCATTTTCAAACAACAGTCCAAATGTTTCCTGGATTACTTTGCCCCAACTTATTAGCAACGTGTTACCGGTTCCTTCTAACTGCATTGGCTTTTTACCCTGCATTTTTTGCAACTGTCCCAGTCTTGCAATTTGCTTTTCGGTTTTATCATCCAGCCAATAAACCAGTGGTGCCGGATTGAGCAGGTAAAAACTTACAGCGCAATATTTTGATAACTCATTGAACAAATAAATGTGCAACTGCGTAATGATGGACACTCCAAAAATATGCAGTTGTGGTAACCGGTCATCAATTTTTTGCTGTTGTGCCGGCTCTTTCAGTTGCTCAATGATATCGCGGATCATGCTGGTTTTATCCGTTAAATCGTCCCCCATTTTTTCCTTTACTTTTATCCAAAGGTATTTTTGCCATTCCTCTACTTTCACGTCTTCAATGGAAGCGCTATTCCATTCATCCAGCAACTCCGGACGATAAACCTGGTATTGATCAAAGAGATCGGCCACCTTACCGGCAAGGGCTATCCGCTTTACATCATCGCCGGGATAGTAAGCTGCAATGGTTTTAAAACGCTGCACAAACAAGGGCTCATCCAGCAGGTTATAGATCAGCCATTTCAAATGATCGGAAGCCAGCACTTCGCTGCTTTCGCCACCCAGCCAGAAGTAAAGTTGGTTTACAATATCATTCGGCTTCAAAAATTTCGTATTGGCATGAATGCCCATTCTGGATGCGAGTTGTATGGTAAGCCAGTTATTCATACCATCCGTTTGTGTAACCAGGTATTGCTTTTGAAACAGATCACCGGCATGTTCCTTTAAGCCCGCAGCCAACTGATCCGCTAAATCATTTAATGAATTGGAAACGTTTAATTGTAAGCCCATGTTAATGGATAATTGATTATTTGAAAATTAAAAATGAGTGTTGCCAATTGCATTAAATCATAGTTGCTGCTGATGAAACAGCGAAAAGTAATAAAACCATTTTTGATACTCAGGTACCGAAACAATCAGCACTTCGCTTCGCTCCAGTTCATTCCATAAACCGCTCCATGATGCCCGATGCTCTTTGCACATTTCGGTTGGCTGTGTATAGAATTACTTCTTTGCTCGCCTGCAGTAATACCGTCTTTTTGGCTCTGGTAATGGCGGTGTACAATAATTCACGGGTCAGCAATGGCTGGTCAGCGCTATACGGCAGCATCACCAATACCTTGTCGTATTCTGAGCCCTGGCTTTTATGTATCGTCATGGCAAAAACGGTTTCCGCCGAGGTGATATATCCGGGCAATACTGCTCTCAGATTTTTATCACTGTCTTCAAACCATGCTTTCAAACTACCGCTGGTGTCCGGTCTGATAATTCCAACATCTCCATTAAATAATTTTAACTCTGGATAGTTGCGGGTTACAATGATGGGGCGATTATTATAAAACTCGATATTGTTTTCAACCAACCCCTTTTTTACCAGTATCGTTTCAATTTTTTTATTCACTGCCTTCAATCCCTGAGGCCCCTCCCGTACGGCACACAATACCCGAAGCTGGTTCAGTTTTTCCAATGCATTTGAAATGTCTTTTTCTATAATATAATTTTCGTAACCGGTAACAAAACTGTTGAATAAATCTTCGTCATAACGGGTATCAATGGTTACCTCACTATCCTCATTTTTATCAACAAATACTTCAATCGCATCGAGCCTGCCGTGGATAATCGCTTTGCTAAATTTACCAATGCCGCCATCGGCGGTAAAGCGTCTGCTGCGTTTTAATTCGATGATATGTTCGTTAAGAATGTTACCAGTCGCTTCAATATAAGTGGACGTTATTTGCTGATCAATACCTGGTATAAAAGTGTTGATGAACTCCACGTTTTCCGCCGACAACATATTCATTCTTGGCTGCGTTTGACATAGGTCTCCCAATAAACTGCCCGCTTCTACCGAGGCCAGCTGGTCTTTATCTCCCAGTAAAATAATTCTGGTATCCGGACCGATGGCCGCCAGTAATTTTGAAAACAATGCCACATCAATCATAGAGGCTTCGTCCACAATTACGAGATCATATGGAAGCGGATTGGTTTGATCGTGTTTAAAGTAGGGTGAATCCGGCAGATGTTTTAGCAATCGGTGAATAGTGGTTGGCACCAGGGTTTTAAACTTTTGTATGATGGCAATGTCCACATCAATCTTCGAGCTTTTTAAAGACTCTGCCATCCGCACTGCCGCCTTACCGGTAGGTGCTGCAAGTGCCACTTTAAAATTGGGATCAATTGTAAATAAAATGGCAAGCATCCTGGCAACGGTGGTTGTTTTACCTGTTCCCGGGCCGCCAGTAATGATGGTAAAATTATTGAGCACTCCAACAATGGCAGCTGTTTGTTGCCAGTCAATTTTTTCTTCTGCAGTAAGCGTGGTGCCAGGATCGGTAATGCTCAAAGAACGTATAAAATCTTTGTATGTAATCAACTGCTGCAAACGTTGCTGTCGCTGTTTTTTTTCATTGGCTATGCAAGATTGTATCGAAGCCAATATGGAAGATTCGTAAGCGAAATAACGTTGCAGGTATAAGCGGTTGTTGTGAAAAACGAAGGGCTGTTTTTCGCCTGCTACTGTTGTTACCAACGGTTCATTGGGCAAATGATTTTTGCAAGTTATCGACCGGTATTTTTCCAGGCAGATCAATTCATCCGGCACCAGGTTGAGCTCATCCAAATGAACGCAGATATTGCCTTCCGCCAATCTTTTTGATACCAGGTAAGCAAAGGGCTTTAGCGCATCGCTTTTAAAAAATGCAGCAAATTGCTGGTGAACATCGTTGATGGTTTGCATAATCGGGGTGTTTTCTGCTCCTTGTAAATCAAAGCTAATTGATAAAATGCAACGGGGCGTTTTATAGAGAAATGATTAATAATAACAACTGCTGTCTTTCATTGATAAGCGTCTTCCTTTCTTAAAGATTTTGCGCTCAAACGCAGTCCATCAGGTAGTGCTTGCTGTAACATTGAAAAGCCTGTTCGTCTAAAAACTATATACGGAAGATAAAAGCAACGACTGGTGCATAATATCATTGCAATAAGCACTCACAAAACACAGGAACCGTTATTCTAAAATAGTCCTGAAATACCTTTCATTTGAATCAAAAAAAATATTAAAAACCCTTTTGATCTGTAAAATATATTTCTAATTTTAAGAAAAAATAATATATGACAACACGTGAATCTATCCA
>JBBQQP010000339.1:0-3937 GCA_038215675.1 Chitinophagales bacterium
TAATAGAACCCGTTGTAAAAGTTGTCGTGATCTGGGAAAATGAAGTTGAAGTGATGGATTTGTCAGCAGGATTACCACCATAATCCTTTACCCCGATCACTGAAACTCCTCCACTTGCACTTACTTTACCAAATGCTTTTAAAGTATAGGTAGTATTTGATTTTAGACCGGTCACTATTTGCTCCACCCCGTTTGCGGTACTACCACCTAATCGAGCTGAATTAATGCCGCTATTCACGTTTGTAGTTTGTACAGAACTGGTTCCAGACAAACTCCAACCCGCTGTGCCGTTTTCAAAACCGGGATTGGTGAATAAGTTTGTGGAAGGGGTAGCAGATACACCTGGCAGATTAAAATCGTCTATATACATAAACGTTTTTCTGGTGGTTGTTCTACCATATATTGTTACACTTGTATTAGATGCTCCCGTAGTAAATGAGATCGTAATTTGACTATACGTGGTTGAAGTTATATTCCTATCTATTACATTGCCTCCATAATTCTTAACTCCTATTACACCAGTAACACCAGCGGCACTTACTTTTCCATAAGCAGTTAATGTATAGGTAGTATTAGCAGTTAGCCCTGTCACAATTGTTTCAACGCCATTGGAAGAAGTACCTCCAAGTTTTGCGGAGTTGATACCTCCATTAACGTTGGTAGTTTGTACGGAAGTTGTTCCGTATCTCGTCCAGCCGGTAAACCCGTTTTCAAAACCAGGATTAGCAATCAAATTCGTTCCTGTAGGAGGAGGCGGTGGTGGCGGTGGTGGTGTAAGGGTTGAGCCTAAACCAAATCCATCCTTATGAGTAGCATCCCAAAAATATTTACCTTGCCACGAGCTTAAATTAGTCGGGTTAGTCCAACTGTTTATTGCAGCTCCACTACCTTCATTGGTAAGTTTATAACCATCTCCTGGATTCCAGTGCCATGCTAACATGCCGACTCTTTTACCAAGTAATGCCGCCCGATATGCGGAGCCTGTATTTTCAACCTGGTGAATATCCGTTAAACCTGTTGCTCCTACCTCCCCAATAAATATACAATGACCTAAATTTTGAACCCTGGTGATATAGTCTGTTAGCTTTGTATCTGATTGGGTATTATTAAGGCCCCAAACTCCATACATGTGAAAGTTGAAACCTATATTTGCATAGGTTTTGTTATTAAAATTTTTCAGATCGTTTCCATAAGTAATAATAGCACTTTGAGCAGAAGGGATCGGGTTATTATTCCACGTTTGAGATTCCTGACCACAGTTTACGCCATCTACAATTATTATATTATCCGCAACGTTCTGATCTCTGATCAACTGGATGACCGGACGATGTGTTGTAACCCAGCTATAACTTGCATTTCCATTGTTGGTATCCCATTGTGGTTCGTTCATAATATTGAACCAAACGTAGCTGTTGCTTTTATACCGGTTTGCTGCCCAGCTCCAAAAATCATTTAAAAGTTGTAAGTCTTCTGTGGTTGTTGGATAGGTACAAGTCCAGTCATGTACTTCAAGCATTACAACAATTTTTTTAGCAGTAAATTGATTTATAATGGCATCTAAAGCTGCAGCACATTCGGCTGTATTATTTCGCCATGTTTTACCTCCATTGGTTAATGCCCCATTCCAGATCGCAGCTTTTAAATATATAGTTGCTCTCACAATATTAAATTTCCAGGCCTGTTCTATTACATTCGCATGATCTATGGCGTTGTGTGACCATTGATGAAAATTCCAGCCTGAAATGTTAGCACCAATTGGAATAAAATCAGCCCCGCCCGGATCTTTAATTTGTGTGCCGCTAATGGAAAAACGCTGGGCATATGACACGTTAATTGTCAGAAGAAAAAGAAATAAAATGACGAATGAGTGGCGAATATTTCGCCGTTTTGATTGAACTCTTTTCATATAATTTTTTTATAAATAATACAAAATGTTAAATGTCTATATTACATTTATAAGACTAAACTATGAAAATAAGTCAAGTATGAAATAAATACTTTTCTACATGATACTACAGTTTACGTCCTTGACCGAGGTTCACCTGTCTGGTAAGCAGGTTCTTCCAAAGAACTAAGAATAAACAAAGGTTACGGTGTTAATTAAATCGTAGGCAGTCAAATACAGTTTTGGAACTGGACCCCGCTAATGACAGATTTTGATAATAATGGCTACATCCGTGATTTTTATCAACCTCGATTTTCTCAAATACGATTTTGCAGCAGCGAGGGATTACGCAACTGTATTCCACAATTACATGTATGCTGCTGATGGAAAAGCATAAAACAAACAATTGCTGTATGAATTGGTAAATAAAATGCCTGCTATCAAGGTGCATGGGTTTCCAATGCAAAGTGGATTGATATTGATAATGATGGTTGGGAAAATCCAATCATTACAGGAGAATGGATGCCAGGAATGTTGTGTAATAATCAACAAGTGAAATTAGTTGATGTTTCAAAAAAGCAGGCCTTCAAAAAATAAATGGTTTATAGAACAGTGTAAATTCAGGTGATTTTAATAATGATGGTTTAATAGATTTTGTGGCAGGTAATTCAGGCACAAATATGCAATGGAAAGCAGCAATAGAACACCCTTTAACACCATATTTTTGATTTTAATAATAACGGTAAAGTGGCATCGGTTATTTGTAATTAAAAAGAAGGCACTAGTTATCCCATTGCAACAAGGGATGAATTGATTAACAATTAGATAAGTCGCTTTCTATTACTGAAACACCCTTATGTAGTCCACCACCATCCGCTGAGGAAATAAGGTTGTTCCATCTGGATTGCCAGGCCAGTTGCCACCCACAGCAACATTCAATAAAAAGAAGAAATTATTATTGAAAGGGTTAGTGCTTCCACCAGGAATATCTGTATTTGCAAAACTATAAAATTGCACATCATCAATCAAGAGTTTAATGCTGTCCTGTTTCCAATCCATACTAAACACATGAAACTGTTGGTCAAAAGATCCCGTGCTCAATGTGTAGTTACCACCCTTATATTTGTGTTGTGTCCAATCTGCCCCCCAATGCATAGTGCCATAAATTTTGGCTGGATTATCACCCAGTAATTCCATTATATCAATTTCGCCGCAGGCAGGCCAGCTGACTGCATCTATGTTTGCACCCAGCATCCAGATCGCAGGCCATACACCTTTTCCTTTTGGCAACTTTGCACGGATATCAATACGACCATATTTAAAAATCTTTTTTCCTTTTGTAATCATTCTTGCCGATGTATAGTTGGCAGTACCCAATTGTTCTTTTCTTGCTTCTATAATCAGGTTACCCTTTGAAACAAACGAATTTTTACTACTGCTCGTATAATTTTCAAGTTCATTGTTGCCCCATCCGTTGTTGCCAATTTCATATACCCAATTTTCACTGTTAATTGTGCTGCCGTTAAATTCATCACTCCAGGAAAGTGTATAGCCTGGATAGTTAGCCGGTGTTGAATAACCAGTATTATCAACCGGGAAAAAAAATCCATTTTCATTTATGATCGTACCTGTAGCTTCGCCAAAACCAATCGTGCAGTTTTGAGGGTTATACAATTGAATGCTAAATTTTTGATTGGCTTTTCTAAGGCTATCGCCTTTTATAATTACGGTTATGAAGGCAGTTGACTGCCCTGCAGGAATAGATAAAGTGCCATTGGCAGTTATGTAATCCGTATTTTCTATTGCTGTACCTGCGATCGTTTTATATTGCAGTGTTACCGCTACAGTTGAAGCTTTGTTTAAGGTTACTTTAAATAAAACAGACACATTTAAAGCATCTCTTTCTTTTGTGTTACTTTCTATAGATGCTGCTGGTAATTCATTCGCTGAAGACGATTTTTTGCAACCAGAAAACAATGAAATTGCCAGAAACAATTTAAAAAATGCAGTCATAATAATTTGTATCAATTTATAAAACGAAAGAGCAATTAA
>JBBQQP010000340.1:0-3913 GCA_038215675.1 Chitinophagales bacterium
CGAAGACAGGAAGGAGTAAGTATCTGGGTGGTAGAAAGCAAACATATCCATGCCAGTAATCCTGATGATGCTACAAGTTTTTATGAACCTGCAGCAGATAAGATATATCGCTATCCAACTTTTTATGATTTACCCGACGAAGTGAAACACATGTAAAAAGCAAATCACTCAAAAGGGATTTTTGAGGTAAATTATAAATCGTAGATACAATTAGTTATGAATATCCCCACCATTATTGATAGCAAAGAGCGCCTGGCTGATGCAACTTCATCCCCAATCACTTATTCGGAAAATAAGGAAGCATTGTTACTTCACCTCGCAGACACCACTCTAATTCTTTCGCAACGAAATTCCGCATGGTGTGGCCATGGGCCAATACTGGAACAGGATATTGCCATTACAAATATTTCACTGGACCTGCTTGGACAGGCAAGGAATTTTTACCAGTATGCAGCGAAAATCATCAATGAAGCAACTGAACTAAAAGTTGCCGCCGTTAATTTTGACACTAGTGCAGAAACTTTAAAAGAAGCTTCTGAAGATTCACTGGCTTACCTGAGAACCGAAAGAGCATTTAAAAACCTGCTATTGGTTGAACAACCAAATGGCGATTGGGGGCAAACTATTTTACGACAATATCTCTTTAGCCAGTTTCAATATTTATTGTACCTGCAATTGCAGCAAAACGGCGATCAACAATTGGCCGCAGTTGCTGAAAAGGCCATCAAAGAAGTAATCTATCATGTTCGCTGGAGCAGTGAGTGGGTAATCCGACTGGGAGATGGAACGCAGGAAAGTCATGCGAGAATGCTAAATGCTTTGGATGAATTATGGCCTTACACGGGTGAATTTTTTATGCCCGCCGAATATGAAAGCACAGCATCCATCGGCTTTGAGTTGAATTCTCTAAAACTGCCTTGGCTCGAAAAGGTTACAGAAATATTTGAAGCTGCAACGCTTCCATCTCCCAAAAGTATGGAAGCTACATTTATGCAAACCGGTGGAAAAACGGGCAACCATTCTGAACAACTGGGATTTATTTTGGCAGAAATGCAATACCTGCAAAGAACCTATCCCAATTCGGTTTGGTAACGGAAAAATTTATAGCATTTAAATGCATCCATACAATTTGTTAAGGGTATTTTAATTAAAAGCCAATTGGAAAGCAATATTTTGAAAGAAATTAGTCTGTTAGAAATCCGCCGACTCTTATCAGCCGTTTGCGATCCGGAAATCCCGGTGCTTACCATAGCAGATTTGGGTATTTTAAGGGACGTGAAAATAGTGGATGAGACAATAGAAGTCACCATCACACCCACCTATACCGGCTGCCCTGCAATGGATATGATTACTATGAATATCAGACTGGCTTTAATAGAACACGGGTACAAAAACATTGAAATTAAAAGTATCTTATCCCCGGCATGGACAACCGATTGGATGACTGTAGAAGGTAAAGAGAAATTAAAAGCCTACGGTATCGCACCGCCCAATCCAACCCAGGTTGTATGTGAACCCAAATTATTCGCAGCAGCGGAAGCAATACAATGTCCTTTATGCAATAGCTGGCATACAAAATTAATCAGCCAGTTTGGCTCTACGGCGTGCAAAGCTTTGCACCAGTGCGAAGATTGCAGGGAACCGTTTGATTATTTTAAATGTCACTAACTTTTAAAAAAAAGATTTATCCCAATTAGTACAGCTTGTAAAAAATAAAATATTATGTCATCCATTCTATTTGAAAAAAAAGATTCCATTGCCCTCATCACCCTTAACCGCCCCGAAAAATTCAATGCCTTTGACCGCACA
Organism: Chitinophagales bacterium; assembly: GCA_038215675.1. Lineage (GTDB taxonomy): Bacteria > Bacteroidota > Bacteroidia > Chitinophagales > Chitinophagaceae > Ferruginibacter. The sequence goes on from JBBQQP010000340.1 coordinate 1,810, forward strand.
ACGGCTCTGTTGCTGCAAAGTATTTTGGATGATTGTGCTGCTGATAAAAATGTTCGTGCTATTTACCTGACAGGCAATGGAAAAGCATTTTGTGCCGGTCAGGATTTGGGGGAATTAGTTGGTGAGAATCCGCCAGGTTTCGAAATAATTTTATCCGAACATTATAACCCTATCATAACCCGGATCAGGAATATTGAAAAGCCGGTAATTTGTGCTGTAAATGGAGTAGCAGCAGGGGCTGGCGCAAACATCGCCCTGTGTTGCGATATTGTAGTTGCCGCCGCTTCTGCATCTTTTATTCAGGCATTTAGTAAAATTGGATTGATACCCGATAGTGGCGGCACCTTTACTCTACCCCGCCTGGTTGGCTTTCAAAAGGCTAGTGCTTTGATGATGCTGGGCGATAAAATAAGCGCAACCGAAGCCGAGCGAATGGGCATGATTTATAAAGTATATGCAGATGAAGACTTTAAAGGAGATAGTTTTAAAATTGCGCAAACCCTGGCTCAAATGCCTACCAAAAGCCTGGCTTACACAAAACAAGCTTTAAATGCTTCACTCAACAATTCGCTGGAAGAACAATTGAAAAAGGAAGATGAATTGCAGTTTTTGGCAGCACATACAAAAGATTTCAACGAAGGCGTTCAATCATTTATTGAAAAAAGACCTCCATTGTTTACGGGTGAATAATAACTGGTCAACCTATCAAAAAGTAGTTTAAACTCAAGGACAATGAAAACAGAAAAAGATTTATTTGCCGCCAAAGTGATAGCACATGTAATGCAAAATGACCTGTTTAGCCAATGGCTTGGTATAGAAATACTGGACATTGCAGAAGGGTATGGTAAAATAAAAATGACTGTGCGCCCTGAAATGATCAATGGATTGGGAATTGTGCATGGCGGGATACCGTTTTCTTTTGCCGACAGTTGCTTTGCTTTTGCCTGTAATAACCGCAATGTTTTATCAGTCGCTTTGGATACTTCTATCAACTTTATAAAACCGGTACATGTAGGTGATGTGCTCATAGCCGAGGCGAAAGAAATACACAACGGTCAATCTACCGGACTTTACCATATTACCATTTTCAATCAAAAAAATCACATCGTGGCCCTGTTTAAAGGAACCTGTTTTCGTACAAAAAAAGCATTGGTAAACAGTTGAACAGACTCATTCCATATTTAAAACTGCTCCATTCACGTGCATACTTTATACGCCAAAGAAGCTAAAAAACACGACCTTTGCCGCTGCAATGGAAAAATCAAACTTTATAGATTACATCAGAATTTTTTGCCGCAGCGGCCATGGAGGTCCAGGTAGCAGGCATTTTATGCGTACTAAATACAATGCCATGGCAGGGCCAGATGGTGGAGATGGAGGTCGTGGTGCACATATTATTTTAAGAGGGAGCTCGCAATTGTGGACGCTCTTACATTTACGATACTACAAAAATGTACTCGCCGAAGATGGCGAAAGCGGTAGCAAAAACAATAGTACCGGCAGGTTTGGTAAAGATATTATCATAGAAGTGCCATTGGGTACCATCGCCAAAGATGAAGTAACCGGCCAAAAAGAAGTAGAAATTTTAGAGGATGGCCAGGAAGTAATTTGGGTGAAAGGCGGCCGCGGAGGATTGGGTAATGCCAATTTTAAAACTGCTACCAACCAGGCCCCGGAATATGCGCAGCCCGGTGAAGATGGCGTTGAAGGCTGGAAATTTCTGGAACTAAAAGTATTGGCCGATGTTGGATTGGTAGGTTTTCCAAATGCGGGTAAATCAACGCTGCTATCTGTAATAACAGCTGCTAAACCCAAAATTGCTGATTACGCATTTACCACGCTTGTTCCTCAATTGGGGATGGTAGATTACAGAGATGGCAAAAGTTTTTGTATTGCTGATTTACCGGGCATCATTGAAGGAGCGGCTGAAGGGAAAGGATTGGGACACCGGTTTTTAAGACATATCGAACGCAACTCTATTTTATTGTTTTTAATACCGGCAGACTGTGCGGATCATAAAAAAGAGTTTGAAATTTTGGTAAACGAATTAAAGGAATACAATGCAGAAATGTTGCAAAAGGATTTCGTAATTGCCATCAGCAAA
>JBBQQP010000341.1:0-3913 GCA_038215675.1 Chitinophagales bacterium
TCCTGAGTGAAAAAATTAAAAAGACCCATAATTTATATAGAGAAAAATCGATTGTAAATAATCGGACAAAGTTGAAGTAAATTATTTGAATTAACAACGGCAAATATTTTATTCCCAAATATTTTGCAGCCCACTAAAGCAGTATGTTTATGGTTTGCAGTTTATCCTTCTACATTGTCCTATTTAAAGCTATTTTTATAGATGGCTGCTACATATAATTATGTGTTCAATAATTCTGGACGGATTCCATCACCTCGTATTAAGCATGAAAACATCAAAAAACAATCAACACGTCTATTTAAATTCAAACCCAATATCGTCTCTGAAATAAATTCCTTCAAAAAAAATCTGGTCCAGCATATTAATTGCTTGGTCGGCAGCTTTAGTGACATCATCCCCAAAGGAGGTAATTGCCAAAACTCTTCCACCGTTTGTCAGTACTTTATTTCCTTCCTTTATGGTGCCTGAATGAAAAACGATGGTATCCTCCATAGATAATCCATCCAGCCCGTGTATTTCTTTTCCTTTCTCGTACTCATTTGGATAACCGCCGCTAACAGCCACTATTGTTACTGCTGTACGCTTGCTTGTTTGAATGGATATTTCGTTTAGCCGCTGCTGAGAGGTTGCTAATAATACCTCCACCAGGTCATTTTCAACCCTTGGTATAATTACTTCGGTTTCCGGATCTCCAAACCTACAGTTGTATTCTATTACCATTGGCTCTCCTTTTACATTAATCAAACCTATAAAAACCACACCCTTATATTCCAGCTTTTCGGAAGCCAGTCCAGCAATGGTTGGTTCAATGATGGTCGTTTTTACTTTTTGCATGTAGGCGTTGTCCACAAAGGGCACCGGACTTACCGCTCCCATACCGCCAGTATTTGGCCCTGAATTACCAACGCCAATTCTTTTATAGTCTTTGGCATCGGGTAACATTACATAATTTTTGCCGTCTGTTAGCACAAACATACTCAGCTCTATTCCATCTAAAAATTCCTCAATCACAACCCGTTTGCCGGCATCGCCAAATTTTGCCTGCTGTATCATCAACTCAAATTCGGCCAGCGCCTCAATGTGATTTTTACAAATGATAACGCCTTTGCCCGCCGCTAACCCATCCGCCTTTAATACAATCGGCAATGCATGGGCTTTAATGTAGTGAATCCCATCTTCAAAATTGGTTGCATCAAATTCACGATAGGCTGCCGTAGGTATATTATGGCGGTTCATAAATGCTTTGGCATACGCTTTACTTCCCTCCAAACGGGCGGCCGCCTGCGATGGGCCAATTACATGAACGTGTGTTGTAAGCGGATTTCTTTTAAAAAAGTCATAAATGCCTTTTACCAATGGCTCTTCCGGCCCTACTATGACCATATCAATTTGATTGCCTGCACTAAAAGCTGCTAACCCCTCAAAATCAGTGATTGCGATAGCCACATTGGTTGCAACCGTTGAAGTACCCGCATTTCCTGGCGCAACAAACAGATTTCCGCAAGATTCGCTTTGCTTTAATTTCCAGGCCAGCGTATGCTCCCGGCCGCCGCTGCCTATTAAAAGAATATTCATGTAGTAAAATGATATTGTGTAGAAGTGTAAATGGGTTATTTGGCGAATTTAAAGTTACTTCAAGAGTTTACCATAAAATTTTTATAAGTGGCAGTTCTATTTATTTGGCGCAATTTTGAAATTGAATGCGTGCTTTTGATTTGGTAATAAGAAATTTGCTACTTTGAGGGATTAAAATCAACTATCATTCATAAAAAAAACCTAATGACAGAAACGATAAAGACAGGTAAACATCCAAAAGCACTGTACGTATTATTTTTTACCGAAATGTGGGAACGGTTTGCATATTACCTTATGGTGGGGATTTTGCTACTTTATACAATTGACACAAAAACGGGCGGTAAAGGTCTTGATGAAAGGGTGGGTGCCGATATTGTTGGCAGTTTTATTGCGCTCGTTTATTTGACTCCTTTTATTGGCGGATTGGTAGCTGACCGTTACCTCGGTTATGTAAAGTCTATTTTTTTGGGTGGAAGTCTGATGGCAGCGGGTTACTTCTGCTTATCATTGCCGGGTAATACCGCCATGTTTATTGCCTTGGGGCTCATCATTGTGGGCAATGGTTTTTTTAAACCAAACATATCTACGTTGCTCGGAAATATTTATAACCGCGAAGACCTGAAACCATTAAAAGACAATGCGTACAATATCTTTTATATGGGCATCAATATTGGGGCGTTTGTGTGCAATTTTGTTGCAGCCTACCTGCGCAATAAATATGGCTGGGGCTGGGCCTTTTCAGCGGCTGGTTTTGGTTTGGTTATTGGATTGATTTTTTTAGCATCCAATTTAAAAGATATTAAAGCTGCAGATATTAAAAAGGAAGCGCAAAAGGAAGATATGTCGCTGGGTCAAATACTAGGCTATGTTTTTTTGCCAGCTGTAATTGCTGCAATGATAGGATGGGTTTTACCAATAAAATTGTTTGGTGCTTCGTTGATGGGCAGTCAGGCCAACGATGCATTTATATTTGCGTGCTTACCAATCATCGCTTTTTATATTTCACTTTGGGTAAAAGCCAAAGGGCAGGATAAAAAAGGGATTGGGTCCCTGTTGTTTATTTTTGCAATAGCAATTGCCTTTTGGACGATCTATAATCAAAACGCCACCGGCCTTACACTTTGGGCCGAAAAACATACAGACCGGGTGGCCTCTGAAACCACAGCAAAAATAACCGGTGCGCTTTTTCCCATGCAGCTGGTAACGGATACACCCAGATTGGTAAATAAAGTAGATGAGCATTTTGTGGAAGTAAAGGATGCATCGGGCAGTCAGGTAAAAGTAATGGGGCCCGATCCTTATTTCAATAATGTACCAAAGGAGGAATGGCCTGGGGGAAAAGATGTGAAGCTCACCAATACCGAGTTGTTTCAATCCATCAACCCATTATTTATTGTGGTGCTTACATTGGTATTTGTGCCCCTGTTCGATTACCTCCGGCGAAAGGGAAAAGAGCCAACCACCGCATCTAAGTTTGGAATGGCCATGTTTATATCCGGGTTATCAGCGTTGGTAATGGTTTTTGCTGTTATGTCGGTACCATCTATTTACACACATAAAGCTTCACCGATCTGGTTATGGGGCACTTACTTTGTTTTTACCATCAGCGAAATATTTTTAAGTCCAATTGGGTTATCCTTTGTATCAAAACTTGCGCCTGCCAGACTTACCGCACTGATGATGGGAGGCTGGTTTCTTTCTACATCCATTGGTGGAAAAGTGGCTGGGGTGATGACCGGTTTCTGGGATGATTTTACTGATAAAAAAATATTCTTCCTGCTTCTGGTGGCAGCTGCTTTTGTTGGAGGCATTCTAATTTACGCACGATTAAAAACGTTGAACGCTATTGTTAAAGACAAAACGGGGGCCGCATAAAAATTGTCGATTTCATAAAAAGCGGTAAAAAATGATTCGCCATTCTATTTATTCTACTTTACTAAAAACCATCTTTTAATGTCTGACAAAAAACCATTCTATCCTTTTGTATCGCCGCAGACCATCATGAAAGAATTGACCGTAAAGTCAGTTTTATTGGGAAGCCTATTCGGCGTAATATTCGGCGCCGCTACGGTTTATCTTGCACTCAAAGCAGGATTAACCGTTTCTGCTTCCATTCCAATTGCGGTAATTGCCATTACGTTGGGAAGAAAGTATTTTAAGACCACTATTCTTGAAAACAACATCATCCAAACTACTGGTAGTGCCGGTGAAAGTATTGCAGCAGGTGTGTCATTTACCCTGCCCGGATTCTTATTTCTTTCGTCGCCCGATAGTGCGGCTTATTTTAATTACCTCACTATTTTAATACTGGCAATTGTGGGTGGGATGTTGGGTACAC
>JBBQQP010000342.1:0-3845 GCA_038215675.1 Chitinophagales bacterium
GAGTACACATTTTTCATCATCAGGTTCCAGATGGGCAATGCAGTACGCTGAGAAGTTGCTTTTAATAATTTAAGAAACAATACTTTTTGAGTGGCAGAAACACTATCCGGGGGAAGATCCTGTGAAAATTCACCTACGGTAAAAATTTTTCCGTTGTAAGAATATTGGTATGCCACACCCAATACTTCATCCGGCTGCAAGGGCTGGCTTAAAGATATATAACCGGCCTGGCGGTTAAAAATGTATTGAGTCGAATCGAGTTTACGGGCAAATATTTTTTCAAAATCCTGCACAGGCGATAAACCGAGTGCCTGCAAATTACTTACTACCAATGCAGGATTTCTATTGCCTGGATTTCCGATGATTCTGGGGTACAAATCGTTGGTATAGTTATCAGGCAAATTACCGGATGCGATGATGGAAGGCAGGAAAGGAGTTCTTTCACCCAAATCCATTAATCCAACGATATCCCTGGTATTGGTTGTACTTCCGTTGCGGTTAGTAACCCACACATCCAGTCTTAATATTTGAACGGGCGTAGTTACGGCTGGTAATTTAGACAATACCTTGTTGTAGTTTTCCCTAAAATATTGCCCCAGTAAAAAGTGACGGTTTTCTTCATACTCATCCGCTTTCAAATCTATTACCTGTGCTGCAGCTCCGCCCTGAAGGTTCACCGTTTGCCGCTGCGATTTTTGATTGGCTAAAATGGCAGTCACGTTCAGCTTGCCAAATTGCAATTGGGTTTTTAAACCAAATAATTGCTGTGCTCCGGGTATAAATGTACTACGGGATGCAAACTGAACTGCCCCTGCTTCAATCCTTTTGATGATCTCATCATCTACACCGCTATAGTCCAGTTTAAGTTGGTTGTCTTGTCCAAAATTGGCCAGTGTATTGTAATTGATGGGGAATTTTAATTTGTCGCCGATATTGGCATTTACATTTACCTGGGCATTCATGTCAAAATCAAAACCGCCGTTTCTTCTGGCCCTTTCCGGCAGGGTTGGATTTTTTATATTTTGCCCCTGGTAGCCTGCGGTAATGTCAACGTTACCTTGTGGACTGATATCAATTTTGCCGTTTCCAAAAAGCCGGTTAAACAAATTATCGTACAGTGATAGTTTGGGCTTGGTTAATTTGCGATTGAGCAGGTTCATGGTATTGGCCCGCTTTTTAAAATAATCATTTTCGGACTGCCTGCCCCGCAATGTCCAATATTCATCAAAAGTGTAGGTAGTGGGCGTGCGGTAAAATTTATCTCCTATCTTTTCATAAACCGTATACAGGCGGGTTCTGAAATCGTATGCCACCGAATCGGAGATATTGGGGGGTGTTTTAAAATCGAAGGTGCTTTTTTTATTGTCACTGATGATATCACCTCTGCGCTCATGAATTGGAAAAGGCAGCGTATCAGGCCTACTACTGTTATTCAAAAATAAGGGAAAGGCATTTTCCACACCTTCAGCACTAAGCAGCGATGAAATAGTGGATAAAAATACTATACATAACAACCTAAAGCCAATTAATCTTGGTATTAAATTTCTTTTGCGAACCATCTGGTAATCAGTTAAAGTAGATTTCTCTCAAATATCAAATGGCTTTAAGTGCTTTTTTTATTAAATCTTCCAGGTTATTTAAATCAAAATCAGTTACGGCTATTTTTTTAATGGCTGCCTCCGCCTGTGGTTTTGAAATACCAAGTGCCACCAATGCATTTAACGCATCTTGTTGTATCCTATTGCCTGCATTGATCTGAATTGGTACAATACTATCAATTTTATGAATTTTATCTCTTAATTCTAGTACTAGCCGCTCAGCTGTCTTTTTCCCGATGCCTTTGATGCGCTCGAGCAACTTAATATTTCCCTGTTGGATTGCAGTACTTAATTCATCCGGCTTTAAGTGCGATAACATCATCCGGGCGGTATTGGCACCAATGCCCGAAACACTGATCAGCTGGATAAACATGTCCTTTTCCCCCTTATCGAAAAAGCCAAATAACGTATGACCATCTTCTTTAACCTGAAGATAGGTAAATAATTTACCCGATACGCTGCTTTGGATGTGAGAATAAGTATTTAAACTAATGTTAACCTCGAAGCCAATACCATTTATATCAACATAAACCTGCGCCGGGTTCTTCATGGTAAATTTTCCTTCGAGATATGCGTACATAATGCAGTTAAATGAGGTGCGAAAATAAGGATAATTCGTGAGGGTAGTGAAAAATGGCAGTAGGCAACATTGGCCTGACGGTTGAAGTACTTTGAAGATATTGTTATAAGGTAACACTACTGCTGCAAAGCAGAGCAACATTTATGGACTGTACTAATCGGGCATTCGGTTTTGAAGCCAGCGTAAAATAAAGTGTGAATTGGCAAACGTAAAAAGATCAAAAGTGAATGGTCAATACTTCTCTATTGACCATTCACCTTTCACAAATCGAAGCATGATTTTATTCTTAACGCACCACTCGCAGCAAAATTCAACCTGACAGTTTTTAATGTACTTTTGCGGGCGACCGGAAAACCGGTGAACGTTCTGAAATGATAAACCTATTAAGCAATATGCAAAAAATTACCGCAGCCATCACCGCAGTCGGAGGATATGTGCCAGAATACAAACTTACCAATGCCATTTTAGAAACGATGATTGACACCAATGATGAATGGATTAAAACCAGAACGGGTGTAGAAGAAAGAAGAATTTTAAAGGGAGACGGCCTTGCTACTTCCGATATGATTGTACCAGCCGTTTTAGAGTTGTGCAAAAAACGAGGCATCGACCCATTGGAAATAGATTGTATGATTGTGGGAACTGTAACGCCGGATATGATTTTTCCCGCTACTGCCAATATTGTTTGTAGTAAAATAGGTGCCACCAATGCCTGGGGATTTGATTTAAGTGCTGCCTGCTCCGGGTTTTTATTTGCCTTAACTACCGGTGCAGCTTTTATAGAAAGTGGCCGTTATAAAAAAGTAGTAATTGTAGGTGCCGACAAGATGAGCGCTATTGTAGATTATACCGATCGTACCACCTGTATCCTGTTTGGTGATGGTGCCGGTGCCGTTTTACTGGAACCGTCAGAAGATGGCAATGGCATAATGGATAGCCTGCTAAAGAGCGATGGCGGCGGGCGAGATTATTTACACATGAAAGCCGGCGGTTCATTGAAACCTGCCAGTGCAGAAACCGTTTTGGCAAAAGAACATTATATCTACCAGGCCGGACCACAAGTATTTAAAGCGGCGGTAAAAGGCATGGCGGATGCGGCTTTCGATTTGCTGGAACGCAATCATTTAACCGGCGATGATATTGCATGGCTGGTTCCGCACCAGGCAAATAAAAGGATCATTGATGCCACCGCAAACCGCATGGGCCTGGCGCATGATAAAGTAATGCTGAATATTCAGCGCTTTGGTAATACCACCGCAGCAACCATTCCATTGTGTTTGTGGGAATGGGAAAAGCAATTGAACAAAGGCGATAAAATTGTGCTGGCTGCCTTTGGTGGTGGATTTACCTGGGGTGCTACGTTGGTGGAATGGGCGTACGATACGAAGTAGAAGCCAAGCCCTCTAACCCCCTGACGGGGGAACAAGGCAAGTGTAATCTGGGCGTAATAATAATAGATTTCTACAAAGCAGTTATCTTAATTTTTGGCAGATCTTTTTTTGATTTGCCTGCAGTTAGGATAACTGCTTATTCTTTTTGTCCAGACAGTTGAACTCTTATGGACTTCGGTGGCGTCGCTCACTTGTACATTTTGCACGACTGAACATGTCCACCAAACGTATTAATAGGAATGTAAAAAGCAACAATCGTTCATGCAATAAAACAAA
>JBBQQP010000343.1:0-3798 GCA_038215675.1 Chitinophagales bacterium
TATATTTTCGGTATGCTTGCTGCTATTATTTCCAAACAGTTTTTTCCAGAAGATTCCGGAACCTCTGCCTTGCTAAGTACGCTCGCCATCTTTGCGGCTGGCTTTATCGTTCGTCCATTTGGTGCCCTGGTATTTGGCAGACTGGGTGATTTGATTGGAAGGAAACACACATTTTTGCTTACCCTTGTTTTAATGGGCGGGTCTACCTTTTGTATTGGTTTGGTGCCTGGTTTTAAAACCATTGGCTGGGCTGCACCTGTTTTAGTTTTAATGCTCCGCCTGGTTCAGGGGCTTGCCTTGGGTGGCGAATATGGCGGTGCGGCCACTTATGTAGCCGAACATGCACCTGCTCACAGGCGGGGTTATTGGACAAGTTGGATACAAACCACAGCAACGCTTGGTCTATTTCTGGCTTTGGGTATCATCCTGCTCATCCGCAAAGGACAGGGTGTTGAAACCTTTGCGTCTGAATGGGGCGGCTGGCGTTATCCTTTCTGGATTTCACTGTTGCTGGTAATCGTGTCCGTTGTTATCCGGATGCGCATGAGTGAGTCGCCGATGTTTGCCAAAGTAAAGGCAGAAGGAAAGACTTCTGTAAATCCTTTAAAGGAAAGTTTTGGCCACCGGGCAAATTTTAAAGTGGTCTTGCTGGCGTTATTTGGTGCCGTTATGGGCCAGGGTGTTATCTGGTATACCGGCCAGTTTTATGCACAAACTTTTATTGAAAATATTTGTAAGATCAACTTTACCGAGTCGAGAAATATTCTAATGATCGCTATTTTATTTGCCACTCCTTTCTTTGTAGTTTTTGGTGCACTCAGTGATAAAATCGGACGAAAATGGATCATGCTGCTCGGGATGCTACTGGGCATCTGTACTTATTTTCCCATCTACAAAAGTTTTATCAAATGGACCGACCCGGCTAATAAAAGAGAGTTGGTAGATTTTTCCAAAACAACGGCAGCGCCCGCCATTGGTGCCGTTGATGCAACCGATAAAAAGAAAATGCTGGTATCTACACAGTATGATACCGTATATACCGATGGTGCAAAATTTACTTACACAAAAGTAGATACCCTTCTCTTTGCTGCTGACTACGCCGGCAATTCTGCAGCCATAGGTTATATCATTGCAAATAAAGATAACCCGGCCGCAATGGATACGGTATTGGTTAAAACAAAGGTCGCTGCAGGTGCTTCATTACCCGAGGGTGTAACGTATGCGATGATGGAAAAAAAATCCGCTAAACCTGGTGTGGTAATTGAAAAAACACTCGATAACGGTACCTATTGGTGGATGGTATTTCTCATCTTTATACAGGTGGTGTACGTTACAATGGTGTATGGTCCGATGGCTGCCTTCCTGGTAGAGTTATTCCCTACAAAGATCAGGTACACTTCTATGTCGCTGCCCTACCATATTGGCAATGGTGTGTTTGGTGGACTGGTACCGTTTTTAGGAACGCTGATTGTCGAGTTTACCAAAACAACTGCCAATCCAAATGGCGATCCATTGGCCGGTTTATGGTACCCGGTTGGTGTAGCTATTTTATGTTTAATTATAGGAACGATTTACCTGCGCAATAAGATTGACACCAATGTAATGGACTAATTTTTCACTATTTAATAGAAAAACATGAACGCATTAAAAAAATATTTGGGAATAGGCTGGATGCTCTTAGCACCCGCCATTATCATCTTTCTATTTTGGCAGGCAGCAGAAAAAATTGGCCATGCTACCGAGGCCACCAAAGCAAATGTTACGCTGCAATGGAGTATCATTCTCATCATTTTTTTACCGATCTGTGTTGGGCTGGCAATCTTTGGTTACTATGCCTGGAAAGGGTATTATGAGCAATTGCCTGAAAGCTCCGCAGAAATTACGGATTTTTAAAAAATGAATGTGGTGGTTAGAGTTGATCAGATTCGAGTTTTGTAATTGTTAACTTTTAACCCTTTAACACGGCAATAGGGTATGGTGTATAATCTAAATTTTCGCTACCAGTGTCGGCCGTTGACACCGGGCGGGGCCGAGACGTGGTACGTGTACTCTCCAACAACTAACACCTGCGACAATTTGGATTGCACACAGCTTTTATCAGGATATTATAGTTTGCCTACTCCGGTGCAACGGTGACATCCTTTTTATTTACGATCATTCAAAACAATTTTAGGCCCCAGAAATTATTACTATCAGCAGCTTGCTATTGGGGCTATTCACGTCGCCTTTATTGCTGGCAAAACGGGCAATATCGATTGCAGATATCCCTGTTTAATTCCTTTATGTTTTTGCTGTTTGAATAATCGCCATTATTATATTGTATCGTCTTGCAGATCAAAATAACAAAAGACAAACGAAAAAATATATCCTCGTGATAAGTTCTACTTTGCGTTGCCTGATACTTTAATTTGGGAAAGCTTTCTGTACTCATTTTAAGGCATTGAATTATTTAAATTGCGAACATTTTGCTGCGCAAAAGATTAGTAACAAATAGACACAGAGACGGAGGTTTGCGCCTGATAGAATCGAATGCGCCGGCGGGAATTTTTGAATTAAAGCACCTAACGTGTAAAAAGGTAAAATGCTCCTTTCTTATGAAAACCAACTTGACATTAACCCGAGGTTTGAAAGCAATAAGATAAATTATAAAACTCCTAACGAACATACAAGCAAAATCCACAAAGGAACTGCATACATTAAAGACTCCTGGTGGAAAGGCAGGGAGGCCGCAACGCAGAAGGTAAAAGAAATGTCGAAGCATCCCTTTTCGTTGCAGCAAATGGAAAGAGCGAACCCAGCGAAACAAAATGACGTTGAGAGAGAGGAACAGTAGCGGCTGGTTTTACTCGTTGAAATGGTGCAGGACATTCTATTTGTATCAAATATTTCCCTGCTTTTAGTATTTGTAAGTAGTAATCCTGGATGCGAAGGTTTTGTCCAATCTCTGCACCCCTCTGCATAAAAAGCGTAGTGTCATCTTCGTACTTTATACATATTAGTACAAATTCTTTTCCAACTTCTCTGTTTTAATCCAACCAATCATCTCATTTATTTCTATTTTTTCTATTACGTAAATTGACGGTGCAAAACAATATCATTCAAATCTTCTTTGTTCATTAAATTACAGAAAATCTAAAGTGCTTGCCTTGACTGCAAAAATGGATGGCGAATTTCTACCACCAGTCGAAAACACTTCACTATAATACGTCACTGCCTGATAATTAAAATGCCTACAGCAAAAAATTACGGATTGACAGTTTGTACACATTTGAATGATAGTTATATTAAGGTAGTGTTAAGTGCTTTAAAAGTCACGGGGGTAAAAACTGCCTAAAATCATTACCGGTGAATTGATCATTTAAAAATATGTCAAGACGAATTCTTGTTAAATTAGTTTTCCGACAACGATTGCGTAAAACTAAAGTGTGAGCAAAACAAATTGTACTAATTTAGCCTGAGTTTTAATATTTGCTAAATGAAAAGAATCATTCACACCTGTTTGGGAATCATTTGTATCTGGTCAATTGCTGCGGCATCAGGTTCTTCTCATTTGCACAAAAAATCGTTTCGCAATAATGAGATGGCGAATTTAAACTCAAATAGACCTGATGGTTCTACAGAGCCCTTTATAAATTCTTCTCTTACTTTTTTAGCTTCGGCTAATCCCTTAAAAAAAAGTCACGTACTTGTTTACACCAGGAATGGTAAAGGATATGTGCACGATAATATTCCCGCTACCGTTGCCTGCATACAGTCGCTGGCCGCAGCTAATAAATTTACTATGGATGTTTCCGATGA
>JBBQQP010000344.1:0-3787 GCA_038215675.1 Chitinophagales bacterium
AGCTCATTCAAAAGAAATAAAATTATCCATCACTAATTATCAATACATGAAGCAGTTTATTTTACTCATCATCATCACTTCTTTTTTTTCCTGTAAAAATAAAAGTGAGAAATTTCACATGCCTGCCGAGTGGGAACCGCATGATGCCGTATGGCTGGGCTGGGAAAAAGACAGTCTGCGTGGTTACTATCCTGCAGTTGCAAATATTATTAAAGCACTGGCGCCAAATGTTACAGTAAAAATTGCTTTTAATAACGATACGCTTCTGCAAAAAGCAAAAACCTATCTCTTATCGCAGGGTGTTGATTCCACTATGTACAAAACGTATATTATCCCTGGCGACCGTTACTGGATCCGTGACCATGGCGCTGCATTTTTAATAAATGAAAAAGGAGAATTGGGTGTAGCTGATTTTGCCTGGAACGCTTATGGGTATCCTGGTTTTTTAGAAGTAAAATATAATGGTAACAAAGACAGTGTAAATCATTACCTGAATCTGCGTAAAGAATCTCGAATGAAAACAGCAACAGTTGATAGCCAGATGGCTGTTGTAGAAGGTGCCAGCATTTTAAAAACACTTGTGATACATGAAGGGGGCGCCATTGAAGTAAACGGTGCAGGTACGTTGATACTTTGTGAGGCAACGGTGTTTCAACGAAACCCTGGTTTGAAAAAAGAATATTTGGAAACAGAATTCAAACGGGTGTTGGGTGTTAGCAATATTATTTGGGTAAAAAAAGGCTTGGCTGATGACCCGCTGCATTTTATTCGCCGCATAACCGCTAATTATTATGGTGGTGGTACCGGCGGGCATACAGATGAGTTTGTTCGTTTTGCTGATGCCAAAACCATCCTGCTTTCGTGGGTTGATGAAAAAGAAAAAGAACTTAATCCGGTCAATCAAATGAATTACGAACGCATGAATGAGAACTACAATATTCTAAAAAATGCAAAAGACCAGGAAGGAGAACCATTTACAATCATCAAAGTTCCTTTACCCGATTTAATTACAAAAAAAGTAAAAGTAAGACAAGCCATTGATTCCGGCGTAGCCACATTTGATGTTGAAATAAAAAGTTTTGTTGCATCTGAAGCACCAAAAGTTGGTGATAGTATCTGGCGGGTTCCGGCAGGAAGTTATATGAATTATTTAGTAACAAACGGAACGGTGTTATTACCCACTTATACAGTCTTTGGATCTTCCAAAGAAAAAGAAGAACAGGTACAAAAAATTTTTGAAGTACAGTTCCCCGGAAGAAAAATTGTTTTTATTGATGCCATCATGCAAAACTGGAGCGGCGGTGGTATTCATTGCAGCACACAGCAGCAACCGAAGAAGAAAAAGTAATTCAGAACAAAAGTAGACATTGAATAGCAGGAGCAAAAAAAGCAAATCA
The DNA here is from genome assembly GCA_038215675.1 of Chitinophagales bacterium. Classification (GTDB taxonomy): domain Bacteria; phylum Bacteroidota; class Bacteroidia; order Chitinophagales; family Chitinophagaceae; genus Ferruginibacter. The sequence continues at coordinate 1,398 of JBBQQP010000344.1, forward strand.
GGGAAGTCGAAAATCAGCACTGCAAAGTTTCAAGACTTCGTAGTATTAAACAAACAGTTTTCAAACGGTTTCATTTTTTATCCTGTCAGAAACAGCATACATATAACTTCAAAGTCTGAAGTGTTGAAAAGCAGAAATATTTTTTTTACAGCACATGATTAAAACTATATTCAATTATGCAACGCAGAAACTTTATTAAAAAATCATCGATCACCGTTATCGGCATGGGTGTATTTGGCTCATTACTTTCCAACAATAAAAAAGCAGGAGCCGCCTTAAGCGTGAACGGTCAACGAATTGAAAGCCGCATTTTTGAACTCGCAAAATTTGGCAAAGACGCCAATGGCCGTGGCTACAGGGTTGCCTATACCAAAGGCGATATTGAAGGGCGGGCATGGTTTATGGAACTGATGAAAAAAGCCGGGCTCGACCCCACCATTGATGCAGCAGGCAATATCATCGGCAAACGCAAAGGAAAAAATGCATCTCTCAAACCCCTTGCTTTTGGATCGCATATTGATATGGTGCCCGATGGGGGCAACTATGATGGCACATTAGGTTCCATCAGTGCATTGGAAGTAATAGAGATTCTGAACGAAAATAATGTTGTTACCCAACATCCTTTAGAAGTTATCATTTTTGCCAATGAAGAAGGCGGCACTATCGGCAGCATGGCCATGGCCGGCAATCTAACAACAGCGGGTCTTCAGCAAAAAAGCCAGAGTGGATTAACACAGGCAGAAGGCATCAAAGCCATTGGTGGCAACCCCGGCAATATTCAATCCTGCCTGCGCAAAAAAGGCGATCTCTATGCGTGGGTTGAGTTGCACATTGAGCAAGGCGGCATTTTAGAAAAAGAAAATATACAGATCGGCATTGTAGAGGGCATTGTGGGTATTGTGCATTGGGAGGTGACCGTAGAAGGATTTGCCAATCATGCAGGCACTACACCTATGGCTATGCGGCAGGATGCATTGCTGGCTGCTTCAAAATTTATTATTGCAGTAAATGAAGTGGCAACTAGTGTAAAAGGAAACCAGGTGGGAACGGTTGGAAAAATGGCGGTACAACCCGGTGCTTATAATGTAATTCCCGGTAAGGTCGTTTTAGGGTTGGAAATACGGGATTTATCAAGCGACAAAATTGAAATGCTTTTTCTTGAAATGGAAAAGCGAGCTAATACGATTGCAGGGGATACGAACACACAGATAAGCTTTGAACGACAGGCCAATGAATCGAAGCCTGCATTAACCAATAAGTTGATACAACAAACCATCAGCACCTCGGCTAAAGAACTGGGTTTTAGCACCAAATTTATGCAAAGCGGCGCAGGGCATGATTCACAGGAAATAGCCATGATAGCTCCAGTAGCCATGATTTTTATTCCCAGTGTGGGTGGCATCAGCCATTCACCCAAAGAATTTTCTACCCCAACAGATATGGCAAATGGGGCAAATGTGTTGTTGCAAACGATATTAAATTTGGATAAGGATTAAACCAGCTATGCAGGAGGAAGAAAATTTATGCGTACTTACCGGAATATTGCTGAAGGCATTTTTGATCGGATGGTATTAAACACCATGCGGGATGCGGATAACAAAGTGAACTGCATCAACTATAACCCTGCATTGCGATTGAATGATGATGCAAAATACCGGCTAAATTACCGGATTCATATGCTGACTGATTCAATAAAACCGTGCGGCAGAATGCAAAGAGTTTATTGGAAAAATCTATCAGCCTTATTGGGCTGCTGAAAAAAGAATATCATCTTGAAATAATATGAGCGAAGAAAAAAACAGGCATCGGAAAAACCGGTTATTGAAATTCCTGTTGTACGTAGCAATTGGATTTATTGGTGCTTTTTTGTAGAATCAATTTAGAAGATCAGGTTAGAATAAAAATATTACAATTATGAAAAGAAAAAATGTTCGACAATTTTCAATGTTTATGCTTGTGTTCGGGTTACTCATCACAAGCTGCAATAGCTCATCTGAAAAACCTGCAACAAACTCTACCAATACAGAAATAATAAATCAAAAAGCAATGGAAAATGATAAGCTGATCAACTTTGGTAAACAATATGCAGCAGCATGGTGCAGTCAAAAACCTGATAGTGTTGCTGCCTATTTTTCCACCACCGGTTCCCTCACTGTGAATGCTAATACCCCCGCCGTTGGGTTGGAAGCCATTGCGAAAGTAGCGGAAGGATTTATGACCGCCTTCCCGGATATGATCGTTAGCATGGATAGCATGGTAACACACCCCGATGCTACCGAATTCCACTGGACGCTTACGGGCACCAACACCGGGCCGGATGGCACAGGCAATAAAGTAAAAATCAGCGGTGTTGAATGCTGGCAGTTTGATGCAGCTGGTCTTATTCTTGA
>JBBQQP010000345.1:0-3781 GCA_038215675.1 Chitinophagales bacterium
AGTACGGCGGTTACAACCAATAGAATTTTAAAGCCTGGAGTAAGTTCATTGCCATCTGCAATAAAATCGACATCCTGACTGGCTTCTTTAAAAAACATGGCCTGAATAATCTTAAAATAATAATATGCGCTTAATGCCGCACACAATACAGCAAATAAAACAAGCCAATGTTGGTGACCATCCCGAAGTGCCGCCATCAGCATAAAAAATTTACTTTGAAAACCGGCTGTCAAAGGAATACCCGTTAACGACAATAAAAATACGGTTGCAGTTACCGCCAGCACAGGTTGTTGTTTGGCAAGTCCATTAAATCCATCGACGGTATAATCACGCATTTTTATTAATATGGCAAATATGCCAATTGTAGCAAAACTATAGGCGGCAGAATACAAAATCAAACCTTCCTTTGCGGTATCATTTAGAGCAAAAATAGCCAGTAACATAAAACCTGCCTGTGCAATACTTGAATACGCCAGCATCCTTTTTACACTTTGTTGAAATACTGCAGTAAGGTTTCCGATAAACAAAGTAGCCGCTGTGATAATTGCAATCAACATCTGCCATTGAGCCTGCACCTGTCCAAATGAGTTTTCAAATAAACGAATGAAGGCAATAAAACCACCCACTTTTACAATGGTTGCCATAAAAGAGGTGAACACAGTTGGTGCCCCGTCGTAAACATCAGGTGTCCAAAAATGAAAGGGTGCAGCAGAAACTTTAAATGACATCGCGATCATCATAAATACCATACCGATCGCAATCATCACAGGCATCTTACCTTCTCCTAAATTAATATTGTTTATATAAAAAGAACCTTCGCTATTACCGCCATAAATAAAAGCAATTCCCATTAGCATAATACCTGTTGAAAATGTTCCCATCAGGAAATATTTCAACGCAGCTTCATTGCTTTTTAAATTACGTTTGTCGCTTCCTGTTAAAATGTACAGTGGTATCGTCATGATTTCGATTCCAATAAATAAAATCAACAGGGTATTAAAAGTGGCTGCAAGACTAACGCCGCACAGCACAAAAAATATCAATGCAAAATATTCCGATACATTGGCTCCTACTTTTTCAATGTCCGTTCCGCTTAGCAAAAAATATAACAAAGTAGAAATTAATGCGACTGTAATAAAAGTTAAATTAAAACTATTGAATGATAACATGTTTCTGGTATCTATTGCAAAAAACGGATCGCCGGAAGTGAGTTCAAGACAGTTTGAAATAATGATGATTACGAGCCCCGCAATAGCCCAGTATTTAGGCGTGGCCTTACTTTTGAAGAATACTCCCCCAAACATCATAATGATTCCCCAGATTGCTGTTAATATTATTGCATTCATATTTTCGTCCGTATCCTGCCTGAAGCAAGACCAATTTAAGATTACTATTATTTAAACCTGGTAACAACTGCTGCCACCGTATCTTTTGTTAACTCAAAAAATGGCTGAGGATAAACACCCACCAAAAATATGGCTACCACAATAACGCTCAGTATTATCTTTTCATTCAATGAAATTTCTTGCATAGAGGCGGTTATTGAATTTGCCTCACCGTAGAAAACCTTTTGTACCATGCCTAATGTATAAACGGCTGCAAGGATAATACTAAGACCGGCTACTGCAGCGTACCAACCATTGAATTTAAATAAACCACCAAACATCATAAACTCACCAACGAAAGCATTTGTCAGCGGTAATGCAATATTAGCAAAGGCAATCACTACCAGCATAATTGTTAGTACCGGTGCTTTATGTGCCACTCCACCCAACTGAGAAATTTTTCGGGTACCGGTTTGCTTTTCAACTAAATCTATTACAATCCACAATCCAATGATATTGATACCATGACTGAACATTTGTATCATTACACCTTCCAAGGCCATCTGCCGGGTTGTAAAAATGGCGGCACACATTAATCCAATATGAGCAATGGATGAATAAGCCACCAGGCGCTTCAAATCATCCTGTTTGATAGCAATTAAACTGGCATAAATCATCCCAATTACAGATAGGCCAATCACTACATTATCAAATTTTGCAACTGCTTCCGGAAACAAAGGAACTAACCAGCGAATTACCCCGAAGACGCCCATTTTAACCATCACTCCACTTAACACCATTGTAACGGCGGTAGGCGATTGTTCGTAGGTATCGGGCTGCCAGGTATGAAAAGGAAAGATGGGCATTTTAATGGCAAAAGCAATAAAGAATAACCAGAATAACCAATTTTGTTGAGATGGCATAAAGTTAGCAGCCCGAAAAGCTTGTAAGGAAAAACTGTGATCTGCAAATGGTGTTGCTGCGGTGTGCAGGTAAACATAAATGATCCCAATCAACATTAACAGTGAGCCGGTAAACGTATAGATGAAGAATTTAAACGTTGCAGCAATTCTTTTTTCGCCTCCCCAAAAGCTGCATAAAAAGTAAACCGGAATCAATGCCAATTCCCAGAAGAAGTAAAACAACAACGCATCGGTAGAAAGGAAAACACCCATCAGACCAGCCTGGGATAATAACATCAGTCCATAAAACATTTTTGAATTTTTGTACGAATTCCGATAGGTGGCCATGAATATGAGTGGGAAAGAAAACGCATTTAAAAACGTTAGTAGTCTTCCCATGCCATCAAGACTTACCGAGAAACTACAGCCTAAATATTTAAGCCATTCATAGTTAAACGTAAGGCCGCTCAATGCTGCGTCATTGCTGTAATACAAACTGGCAGACGAAATAAACAAAGTTACAATTACTGAAAATAAACTCCACGCCTTTACGGATGCATCGTTCTTTATGAAAAATGTGATTAATCCCGCTATCAACGGAAAGAAGATCAATAAATGAGGGATCGTTATGTCATTACCAAACATCAGGCGTATATTTTACAAAAACAATTGAATAATAAATAAAATCAGAATGCCAAACACCATCAGCAACACATAAGTTCCAACTTGTCCACTCTGTATCAGGCGAATCTGGCGACTTCCGTAATTAACGGCTTTTCCTACGCCATTTACAAAACCATCAATGATATTTTTCTCGACAACATTATTAAGAACAGTGGCCAATGATTGCAAGGGCTTCACAATAATGGCATCGTACAACTCATCCACATACCATTTGTTTTTCAATACTTTCCCGATGCCTGTTTCTTCGTCACTTGTTTTTTCGTACTTGCTGAATTTATTCCAGGCGTATAACAAAGCTATCAAGGCACCGCCAACAGATATTCCCATCAGCATATATTCAGTGGTATGCGATATTTCATGCTTTGCAGCAATGGCGTTGCTTTGTGAAAATATGGGTTCAAGAAATGCTTCCAACTGATGGCCACCATGCAGCATGAATTCCGGTATACCAATCCATCCACCAATCACCGCTAAAATAGCCAATACTATCAATGGAAAAGTGATGGCGGCTGGGCTTTCATGCAGATGATGTTCCTGGTCGTGTGTACCCCTGAATTTACCCAAAAAAGTCATCGCATATAAACGGAACATATAGAAGGCAGTCATCAGCGCACCCAATACACCAACTCCCCACAACAACGGGCTTTTTGCAAATGCACCTGCCAGTATTTCATCCTTAGAAAAGAAACCCGAAAAGGGAGGCATTCCCGCAATGGCCAAACAGCCCAGTAAAAAAGTGATGTGTGTAATACTCATGTATTTTTTAAGTCCGCCCATATTGCGCATGTCTTGCTCACCGCCCATTGCGTGAATTACACTACCTGCACCAAGGAATAATAGCGCTTTAAAAAAAGCATGCGTCATTACATG
>JBBQQP010000346.1:0-3762 GCA_038215675.1 Chitinophagales bacterium
TCCCAATCCACAAAGCATACAGCTAAAAGTAGCGTTGATATAAAACGAATCAATATAGCTTGCTTTTCCGGTAAAAACCAAATCGAGCGCCTTATCAACCTGTCCGGGGATTTTTGCAGCAAGCGCAAGTCCGTTCCCTGAACCCATTGGTATGATACCAATCTTAATATCTTCATCCAGTAAGGTTGCAGCTATCTGGCTTACGGTGCCATCACCCCCGCAGATAACAATGTCTGTAATGTTTTCGTTGCTGATTTTTTCTTTTAAAAAAAAATAATTACCCTCACTATTGGTAGGTAGTATTTCGAATGGTATATTTTGAAGGGTTGTTTTTTCTTCAATTTTTTTTATTAAATCTTCTTTACCCCGGGTACCTGAAATGGGATTGATGAAGTAGATTATTTTCCGGCTCATTTTTTATAATTGCTGCCAAAGGTAGATGAATTCAATTCCTTTTATTTAGCCTGATATCCAATAGCTATTTATTAAAAAATGCAAGAGATAGTCTTTGATTAAACTGTAAGTTAGGTTGCTATTTTTTATTGACTGCCTGTCCTGTCATTTAAATTGAAGCGCAGCAAAATATTACCACCTGATAAGTGCACTACCCCAGGTATAGCCACTGCCAAATGCAGCCAGGCAAACAAGGTCACCGTCTTTAATTTTACCTTCTTCCCATGCTTCGCAAAGCGCAATGGGTATGGAGGCCGCCGTAGTGTTACCGTATTTTTGAATATTATTGTAAACCTGCTCATCCTTCAATCCGAGTTTTTGCTGCACAAACTGGCTGATGCGTAAATTAGCCTGGTGTGGAATTAGCATATCCAGGTCTGCAGTAGTATGTCCGTTTACGGACAATGCTTCAATAATTACTTCAGGGAATTTTACAATGGCCTTTTTAAAAACAGACGGGCCGTCCATAAATGGAAAATTTTGTGCATGGTCAATCATGTTTTTACTCATGAACATGTCTGCGATTTCTGCGTCGTTAAAGTCTGCTACTTTTTCTTTTACCCAATGGTTTGCATGCGTGCCAGGGTTATACATTGCCAGTACTTCTGCACTTTCTCCATCGCTGTGTAAATGCGTACTGATAATGCCCTGGCCTTCTTTTTCAGCTGGTTGTAGCACAACAGCTCCGGCGCCATCCCCAAATATGACCGAGATATTTCTGCCACGGGTAGTAAAATCCAAACCAAAAGAATGTTTCTCACTGCCAATTACCAGTATGTTTTTATACATGCCTGTTTTAATAAATTGGTCGGCTACCGAAAGGGCATATACGAACCCGCTACATTGGTTGCGGATATCTAAAGCGCCAATCTCTTTCATTTGCATTGCTCTTTGCACAAGTACGCCACATCCCGGGAAGTAATAATCGGGGCTCAGTGTGGCAAATATGATGAAATCGATTTCTTTTGCTGTGGTGCCTGCTCTTTCGATCGCAATTTTAGCAGCTTCCACGCCCATGGTGGTGGTGGTCTCTTCTGTTCGGTGGGCGTAATGTCTTTCTTTTATTCCGGTACGTTCCTGTATCCATTCGTCACTGGTTTCCATGTATTTTTTCAGATCATCGTTGGTGAAGACATTTTTCGGTACGTACATGCCTATACCTGCTATTTTACTTTTTAACATGGGGCAATCATTTATTGAAGGGGCAAATTACAAAAATGTAAATGATTTGCAACTGTTTCATTTGCAACCGTTGTATTTCAAATCATCGGTTAGTATCGTCCGAAAGGTTGCTAATCCTTATGAACAGCGCAATGGGTTGCAAGCAGCTGCCAAAAAAGTTGGGACATTATAGAAGCATTGAAATACATCCTCTTTAATAGCCATGAAATTGAAGGGTTTCTTAAAAAATCTAGTAGAAATTTTAAAAATCAATTTACTTTCTGTAAATCTTTTAAACAAAACATGGCGTCATGGGCCGGTGTTAATTTTATTCGGTAGTGATAGGCTAAGGCAATACGAAGTTCTTTGCTATTTTTTATCAACTTAGAAGTAAAGTATTCAGAAAGCGGGAGTATAGAAATAGTGCCTTTATCTTTTTTAATTTCTGCAATATATACCTTGCCATGAATATACGCATTCAGAAATTGCCTTCCTGCAACTTCCGATAAATAGCCGGTACCTTTTATGGAATCATTCGCTATCAAATGATATGGTTTCAATTCATCAATGTATCCGGTAATGGCGATATCGTAATCTACATCTGTTCGTTTTGAAAAAATAACTTTGACCGGTTCTTCTTTTGACCCAGGCGCATTGCCTGATTTTTTAACGAAGGTGGCCCATTTGCCCAGCAGGCTTTCATCAATATTTTGAACGGGCTCCTGGTCTAAATTATACGGCGAATCATAAGGGCAACCGCATAAAAATACAGATAGTGTTAATAATAAAATAATGGATAAAATTTGCTTCATGCAAGTTTAAAAATACACTATAAATGAATACTGGCAGTTGAATCTTTTACATTAATATTTGTAATTCGGGTAGATGCAGAAGTTTATACTTGTTTAAATTTTCCAAAGAAGGAACCTAAAAATCCCCCAACTTCCATCATCCAGGCGATGCCCAAATGTACCAACAGTCCGCCCCAGATGCTGCCGGTATTGTAGGAAACAATGCCCAATAACAAGCCTCCAAAAAAACTGCTGATGGCTTCACCCATTGGCTTACCTAAATGGATGGTGCAATAAAAACAGGCAACCGGTATAATGCAATGTTGACCGCAGATATGCATGAGTGCGAGTATTAAAAATCCGCGGAAGAAAAATTCGATGCTTAGAAAATCGAACCCATAACTCAATTCAAAAACAAAATAACGCCATCTGGCAGCCCATCCACTCACTGCCATTTCGTTGATCATTTTAGCTTTTGGATAGATTTGTAAAAAATCTTTTTGTGTACTTGCCAGTACAATCAGCGGAACCATGATCAGTAACATGATTGCGTACGGCTTTACGCTATCCAAGGCTTTGGCGCCATAAAATGGTTGATTTGGACTATCTTTTAGTAGCCAGACAATCAATACCGGGATCAGCAGTACAAAGACCCTTACAATCCAGTTAATGCAATAGAGGTAAAAATATTTATCGGCTCCCGTAAAAGTCTGCAAAACCCAACTCCGGTGAAAATCAAAATTTACACGGAATGAAAAAAATGCAGGTGCTAAAAAAAGGATCATCCAAAACCAGGTGCTTTTGTAATAGCTACAATCTTTATAAAACAATAGTTGAAGTAAAAAGGCCGTGGCAAATGGAATAAAATAGAGTAAATAATACCCTGCAAAACCGGCCAGTTTGGTTTTGCCGCCAGCTGCGTATTTTTTTTCCAGTGCATGCCAATAATTAAAGTAAATCAAAATGCCGAGCATGGAAATGATCAATAGCAGGTAAAACAAATTAAACTCCCGGTCGTAATATTCCTTGATGTATTTAAAAATCTGGTTCAAATAATTAATTTTTTTGTGGCGTAAAGATATGGTTGCGTGTGTTAGATCAATAAAAAAACCTCCGCAAAAACTGCAGAGGTTTTGTATTAATTCAAAATGACTATTTTCTGTATCAGAAGCTATTTTAACTTTCTTTAGGTGGTGCGTTCAATGTTTTCCAAAGCAGGTCTTTCAGTTCTGGTAAGCCCTGGCCGGTAATGGAAGAAATAAAGACATGCGGAATTTTCTGGGGTAATTCCTTTGCTATTGCCGCCCTTAATTCATCATCCAGCATATCATTTTTGCTGATGGCAATTACGAAATCC
>JBBQQP010000347.1:0-3760 GCA_038215675.1 Chitinophagales bacterium
CCCGTACCCAATGTCAATGTCAATACCCGGTTAAACCCTTTTCCTTTTCCATACAAAGCTTCTCCCAATGAAACAACTCTTGCATCATTATCAATCAGGCAGGGCAATGAAAATTTTTGCTGAATAATTTCACGGATCGGATAATTTTCCATGAACGCTAAAAAGCCGTAGGTTGTTGTTACTGTTCCATCTGCTTCTGTAAAACCTGGAATTCCAACGCCGATTCCAGCAATTGATTTGCCACTTTCGCCAGCAACCACTTCAAATTTTTTTACCGCATCCGCAATTTGTTCAATAAAGACGTTGGCATTTTCGGTTTCTGTTGGCACAATCAATGTATCAATCACTGATCCCAAGCTTAAGTCGACCAGCCCAAATTTTGTCCGGGTACCGCCAATATCAATTCCGATTGCAAGATGATTAGTCATAATTATTTATAAATATAGTACGAAAATTAGTTTTCTTTTTTATGTAAGATATGTCCGTACACCATCTGTTCTATCTTTATAAATCTGTTGTACTTTTTTCATACTTTTCGCAAGTTTTGCTTTCGCTGCAGGATAATCTTTCCATACTTCTCTAAGCCGGTCTGCAATTTGCTTTCCATCGGTTTGGTCAATCTCAAAGGTCCAGTCATTTAAATTAAGATCATAATACATCTGTCCTTTGATGGTATCTTCCGGCTGGCGCAAATAAAAACAGGGGGTTCCATTTGCTTCAGCGATTATTGGCGAATGACATTCAAAACTCAACACGGTGTGGGCCATTGCATAAACCGAAGCCGCCTCATCTTCTGGCAGCCAGTAGCCGTGCTTTACAATAAAGGGTTTCACATCTACGGGCAATGGATTGATGAGTAATTCATCCATGATATCAACCTGGTAAGTCATCTCCGGACAAACCAGCACTTTATTTCCTGTTTCACGCACCCAGGCAATCATAGCTTCCCGAAGTTTTGCATGATCTGCTTCCCTATACTTCGCATTGGTTTCTTCCACCTGTTTAATTTTCGCTTCATTCCAACCATTTTTATTTGGATTGAATTGATGATAGGGTGTATAACGTAAACGGGGAATGGCACAAATAAACTTTTTCGTTTCTAATTGATGTTCTTTTAGAAACTGATCGGCTTTGGGCTTATTTTGTATGTTGATATAAAATGTAGCATCCGGTGCAAACTGTACGTACGATCCTTCTATTCCAATATTTTTTAAGTCTACGATGGATTTTGTTTCCCGTGTCCCGGGAGCAATAATGCCATTGATGAGTTGATTCTTTATTTTATTGAACAGGCTGAAATGCTGCAAGGCTCCTTGGTTCCAGAGAAAAGTTCTTTTTATTTTACTATTCTCCCATACAGGCGTATCATTTTTTAATTCTGCTTTGCATTGCGACAACCGGGCTACTGATTCTTTTTGAAACAGCAACACGGCAAGTAAAAAAAATACAAAATGCATATTCGCTTTTTTCAACTGCGTTTACAGAGATTTTAATAAGGCTAAACTTACCGGCACCTGGATATTTACATCATCGCTTTCATCTTCGATGTAATAATATTGAATGGCAGATTTTTGCGCTGCTTTTATTACAGCAGCAATATTGATTTGTCCTGAGCCCAATGCCACATCATTGCGTACCGGTGTACCACCGGAGAAATCACCCACTACTCCTTTACGCAAGTCTTTTACATGCATCAATTTAAAGCGGGTTGGATATTTTTTCAATAACTCCACCGGATCCATTCCGGGATGAAACGCCCATAAAATATCCAGTTCAAAATTAACATAATCGGGATTTGTTTTGGCTGCGATATAGTCAAAATAAGTTCCGTTTTGATACGGTTGAAACTCGTAGCCATGATTGTGATAACAGAAACTGAGGCCATATTCTTCTTTTAATAGCTTACCGACGGTATTAAAATCATTGATGGCTTTGTCGGCAATCTCCACGGTGAATGGTACTTTGTCGTGCGGTATCCAGGCCACCCTTACAAACGTGGCACCCAATGCCTTTGCATTCTCGCCCACTTTTTTTGTGTTGTTGATCAAATCAGGATAGCCCACACCAAACGAGGTACAGCGCATGCCTCTTTCATCCAACAATTGCTTTATTTCAATGGCTGTTTTTCCAAACAGATTAGAGAACTCGACATTTGTCATGCCCATTGCTTTAACGCTGTCGAGTGTAGCAGCCAGGTTTTTTGAAAAACTGTTCCGGAAAGTATAAGAAACAACACCCGGGATTTCTTTCAGGAGTTTGCCGTTGCGTGTATCTGCTATGTATTTGGTTTCTTTTATTTTGATGTTTTTGTAAAACACTTTATTGCCATGATCCTGCAGCAGTATTCTTCCGGTTGCATTTAAACCAAAGCCCGGAATATCTTTATACTTACTGCCAGCAACCAGTGCTTTAAACATTTCGCTTCCTCTTTCATAACTAATCACCATTACATCATTTAGCCAATGCTCTACATGATTGCCGTTTGAAACGATTTTTGCCGTGTTCCATTCGCCGATTTCTTTTGCCGGCTTACTGCTGATGGCAGGTATTAAATCATACAACGATGAGATGGTGCGGTTACCTTTCTTGCCTAATTTAGCATCCGGGTGTTTTACATCATCCAGCACCTGAAACTCCAGTCCAAGCGCTGAGCGGGGATTGGCGGGTGTGGGTTGTTTTGCATCCACAAAATATTTAATGCCACTGTTGGCACCTTCCGTTAATTTAAAATCCACATTCAATTCGAAATTGCTGTACTCCTTTAAGGTTACAATATCACCGCCATTGGTAGATTCTGCTCCGCCTGATGGCTCAACTATTAAAAGACCGTTGTCAATTTTCCAACCTTTTGCAGGAAAGCTGTTGATAAAAGCACCCTTCCAGCCGGTAGTCGTTTTTCCATCGAACAATAATTTCCAACCTGCGGTCTTTTCTTTTTTTGTCAATTGATTGTCTTGTGCATGGGCACTGAAAATAATTAATATACATCCTATTAAAGCGAACCCATTCATTTTAAAATATTTCATCGTATTTATTTTAAATTTTATGATTGATTTTAGAGATTAGTAGTTGAATTTTCAACTTTTAATAATTAATAAATTTTGGAACGCAACGGAAGTACCAAGGCATCATCCGCTTTAATGGTTAGTAACTTTTTTTTGGACCACGTTTAGTAAGCAAACAATTTTCCTGTGCAACAATTTTACTCAAATTTGCTGCAACAAAAATAAAAATAAAAAGGATCTGGTATTTAAAACTGAAAGGCACTGATTTGAAGGGCCTGCAAAATGAATTCTGTGTATTAAATAGCTGTTTATTTTCCATGTTAGTTTATTTTTCTTTATTAATTTCCTCATCAATATCACTGAGGAAAACTATTTTTATTTACTTGCTGCTTTAGATAAAATCTTCTTTTAAAAATTACCAACAAAAGATAATCAACAGGGGTAGTGGTACCCTGTGAAAGAATTGCCCCAACGTTTGCAAAATCTGTTACAAAGCAATTCCGTTTCATTAGCTAAGATCGACTTTATTTTCAGCGACAAATTGGTCAAACGACCCTGGCTTTCTCCCAAGTATATTTTTGATACAATCTGTTATTTTTGGAGCGGCCTGGAAGCGGGGTAAATAATGAAGCACAATCATAACCAAAATCAAAGCGCCATTCATTTTTTGGCGCCTTTTAGTAAGATAAAAGTTGACAAGGTTTGGGGAGATGTAGTTTATTTCCCTATTCAAACCATTGCTCAATTTTGTGGCC
>JBBQQP010000348.1:0-3759 GCA_038215675.1 Chitinophagales bacterium
GCCAAAATTGATCAGTTTACCCGTAAGTGCTGCCAACTGTGGTTCCAGTTTTTTAATAAGATCCTGGTTGCCAGAAACCAGCATGAATCCGGTACTTTCCAATGCATTTTGAGGCCCCATAAAAACCGGAGCATGTTGGTAGAGAAAACCTTTGCTTTGCCACTCAGCCGTTCTTCTTTTGGCACCTTCAACCGATATGGTTGTATGGTCCACAATGATGGCGCCTTTTGTGAAGCCCGGCTCCGCTGCACTCAATGCCTCATCTACCGATGCGTCATCTTTCAATGCAACGTGAATGACCGTTGCGTTCGTTACGGCCCCCGCAATATTATCAAAAGCAACAGCACCAAATTCCTCCAGTTGCTTTGCTTTCGCGGCAGTGCGGTTCCATACCTGCACCTGCTCTCCTTTGCTGATCATGGCTCTTACAAAACCATATCCTAAAAGGCCGGTTCCTAAAAATGCTTTCATTTTGATTTTTTGTAAAGGTAAGATGAAGGTACTAAAGACTGATATTATCAGGCCCGCCGTAACAAATGCATCACACAGCCAACTAACGGCAATCCATATCCATGATTGTTTTCCGACGAAAAAATTATTTCGGATGTTGGCAACACTTTATATATCGCTGGCAGCAATTATTTCAAAAGGCAGAAAAATAATATTTCTTTAAGAAAAATATGGTGCACTCCACAGATTGTGTATTGCCGCCGGCACCAACTTTGCATGGCGCAAAAAGATGGATAAGTTTCCTCATCCATCTTTTTACATTTCCTTTTTAGTAAAGGTATTAATACAATCTTCTCACCTTAATAGTCTCTTTAACTTTCCTTAATAATTCCAGTGCATTTTTACTAAGCCCTTTATCTACATCCAACACTACATAACCGATCGTGTCATTGGTTTTAAGATACTGTCCCAGGATATTGATTTTATTTTTTGAAAGTGTCGTGTTGATCTCACTCAATACACCCGGCACATTGTTATGAATGTGTAAGATGCGGTGAGCACCTTCCTGTGGTGGCAAACTCAACGCAGGGATGGTATGCGATCCATAGCTGATTCCCTTTTCGAGGTAATTAAATAATTTAGCACTTACATCATCTCCAATATTATGCTGTGCTTCCTGTGTGCTGCCGCCAATATGAGGGGTGAGCAATACATTGCTCAACCCCTGCAACGGAGATGTAAACGGATCGCCATTTTTTTCAGGCTCCCATGGAAAAACATCAATGGCTGCTCCGCTCAACTGGCCTTCGGTTAACGATTTTGCCAGTGCATCAATATCCACCACTTCGCCCCTTGCATAGTTAATCAGAATACTACCTTGTTTAAAATTCTTCAACAGGTTTTTACTGATCAGGTTTTTGGTAGCAGGCAATTCAGGCACATGCAACGAAACGATGTCTGATTTACCAACCAGTTCTTTCAGTGTATTACAACTTTCTGCATTGCCCAATGGAAGTTTTGTCTCCACATCATAATACAGCACTTTCATTCCAAGGCCCTCCGCCAACACACTCACCTGGCTGCCAATATTACCATAGCCTATTAAACCCAGTGTTTTACCTCTCAGTTCAAAACAGCCGCTGGCATCTTTATTCCAGAGGCCTTCATGAGCCGCTTTATTTTTATCCAGTATCTTTCTTATCAAAATAATGGATGTTCCAATCACTAATTCTGCCACGCTCCTTGTATTGCTATAGGGTGCATTAAATACTGCAACACCTTGTTTGGTGGCTGCTTTAAGATCTACCTGGTTCACGCCAATGCAAAAGCAACCGATGGCCTGCAATTTTTCCGCCGCCGCCAATACTTTAGCCGTTAACTGGGTTTTACTACGGATGCCTACGAGGTGTACATTTTTAATTTCTTTAATCAGCTGCTCTTCACTTAAAGCGCCGTTTAATTTTTTCACGTTCACATATCCGGCAGCATTAAAATACTTTACAGCTACGTCACTTATATTCTCTAAAAATAAAATATTGATTTTTTCCTTTGGATAACTTGTTAAATTTTTGTCTGCCATGATTATTACGCCTTATTTTGCACAAATATATTCGATCTAAGTCTTAATATTTTTATGAACCAATTTTTTTGTACATCCCGGGCGACCGCTTCAGCATTGCTGTCTGCATTTTGCATACAGTTCCTGTACACTTCCAGGGTATGTCGCTATACTGTTTTATCTACTACACTCGCTTTAGCGGCGTGCAATTCAACCATCAAAAGCAAAGAGGCCACCAGAGATTCACTACCTAACATTATACAATTAGCTGCTCCTTCGCCAATTACAAAGGCAGAACAAGAGCGTCTTCGAATTGCCTGCGAAAAATGGTATGACAGCATTTTAAAAAGACGCGGCTTCAATGGCGGTATTGTGGTAGCAAAAAAAGGCACCATCGTTTTTGAAGCATACAATGGCACAGCACATCCCGGCAGCACCGATACCATTACTCAAAGCTCCTCCTTTCACATTGCCTCTGTTTCAAAAACATTTACTGCAATGGCAACACTAAAACTCTCGCAGGATGGCAAATGCAATATTGATGATGAGTTTAGTAAATATTTTCCCACTTTTAGTTTTCCGGGTGTCACCATCCGCACTTTACTCAATCACCGCAGTGGACTACCCAACTACGTTCACTATATGGAAAATATGGGATGGGATAAAAAAATAAATATTTCTAATGAAGATGTATTTAATTTTTTAATTACCCGAAAATCCGAAATGAAAGACATCGGAACCCCCAATAGAAGATTTACCTACTGCAATACCAATTTCGCTTTACTGGCATTGCTCATAGAAAAATTGAGTGGTAAAAAATACGGTGCCTATCTACAGGACAGTTTCTTTACACCACTTCAAATGAAAAATACTTTCGTGTACGACAAAACCGATTCGGGAAAAGTAGCACTTAGTTATGATTGGAAAGGAAAAGTGATCAACATGAATTTTTTAGATTTGGTTTATGGAGATAAAAATGTGTACAGTACACCCCGTGACCTGCTCACGTGGGATCGGGCGTTAACCAGTGGTCTTTTATTTACAGAAAAAACATTGTCAGAAGCCTATGCACCTTATAGCAACGAAAAACCCGGTATCCGAAATTATGGTTTGGGCTGGCGGATGAACAATTACCCATCGGGTAAAAAAATGATCTATCACAACGGATGGTGGCATGGCAACAATGCATCTTTCATCCGCTTGTTGGAAGATTCCGCAACCATTATTGTGTTGGGTAACAAATACAATCATGGCATTTATCATGCAAATGACTTGTCGAATATTTTCGGAAATTATTTTGGCGACGCCGGCGAAGACGAATCAGAAGCAGCCAAAACCCCGGAACGGTCAGTCAAAGAATCGCCGGCAAAAATACTTCCAGCCAAAACGTTGAAAAATGTAAAACCTGTAACAAAATCTTCAATACAAAAAAGGGCTACTACTACCCAAAAAATAGTCCCGTCTGGACAAAAAAGACGGGTGTAATGATTGTTTTTCTCAATGCCTTGCGGTTTTTACCCACAAACAATGAAATTTGTGCGGCTTTTTGCGTAATAACTGATCCATCCATATAATTACCTGCACTATTTTGCGATATATTTTCTATCTTGGATTATCAATTCGCAAATAACAGATGTTTAGAGATATGCAGGTTTTGTTTACACAGCCCGATTATCAACAAAATATAATGACTTTATCAGCATCAGATTGCCATATTTTTATGGAGGATAAGGTCTTTGAGGCCCATCCCG
>JBBQQP010000349.1:0-3757 GCA_038215675.1 Chitinophagales bacterium
TAAAAAAGGAGACTTGGTTTTAATTGACGACCATATAAACCAGTTGCCCGATAACCCATTGCGGGGATTAAATTCCCCTGAATTTGGAAACCGCTTTGTAGATATGAGCCAGCCTTATGATGCCCGCCTAAACCAACTTATATTAGATGCTGGCAAACAACTTAACATTGAAATTAAAAAAGGAATTTATGTTTCAGTGATGGGCCCCAACCTGGAAACAAGGGCTGAATATCGTTTTTTACGTGGAATAGGTGCCGATATGGTTGGCATGAGTACTGTGCCGGAAGTGATTGTTGCCAATCATATTGGAATGGCCTGCGCTGCGTTAAGTGTTATTACGGATGAATGCGACCCTGATAACCTACAGCCGGTAAATATAGCAGAGATCATAGCTGTTGCCGGGAAAGCAGATGAAAAGTTGAGTGAGATTTTTTTAAAAGCGTTAGCAGCGGTGGGGTAAGTTGCTTTACCATTACCAACCAACATAGTCTGGTGGTTTAATCCCGTTCAATCTTAAATACACAATCATCTGAGCCCGGTGATGGGTCTGGTGATCGCTGATAAGGTTAATCATCTGGAGTTTAGTTTTGGGGCCTGCAAAAAAAGAAACGGTATCTGCTAAATGGGAGGCTTCAAACAATTTTAATGCGCCGATGGCATATTCATAAGTTTTGTTTAATACCGCTAAAATTTCTTCTTTTTTCTGAACCTTGGTTGCTTCTTTTGTTACAGGGCTTTTAATGCTGGTAATGTAGGATGAAGTCAACCAATTTAAATTTGCTGCAATATGCAGTAGTTGCTCCCCGAAGTTCATCTCATCGGGCACAGGCTTAAAACCATATTTTTCTTCCGGCATCCCTTTGGCCACTTTCAACGTATATTGTTGTGAATGTTCTAATTTGGTAATGGCAGCCTCCAGGAATAGTAAATCATTTTTTTGAGCAGTTGCCAAATTTGTAGCAGATAGAAATAATGCAATGAAAAATAAACGCATGAGTATTTATTATTTTAATGAAATTAATCAAAAAAGATTATCCAGTTGTTAATTGAATTGCTGGCAAATGACATTCAGTTTTGAACTGCTGTAACTGAAATTAAAATAATTTGAATTTTTAATTTTAATTACCGGTTTAAAAGTGAAATATATTTGAACTTAACAGCCTGGGGTGCAGGCTGCAGGCATAAAAATTAGTACACATATAAAATTTTTTGTTATAACATGAATCATTAAAATAAAAAATTGTAGTCATAGTTGCAACAGATCAGAGAAATCCGATGGTGCAGGAACAGAATCATTCATTTATCGATCTAAAGGTGTAAACGAAATGTTAATTGAGAAATGGGCTGTAAGGAAAATTGAAAAGAACTGTCTATAAAATAAACATATTATGAAATTGATCTCTTCTGGTTTTTTGCTTGTAACAACAATTTTAGTTGTTGCTTTTGTTCCAAAATTCAATAACCTTTCGGAAAACAATTCAAAAAAAGAAATTGAACAGGGCATTCAATTTATTGAAGCCGATTGGAACAAGGCTTTGGCGGAAGCTAAAAAACAACACAAACTTATTTTCCTGGATGCCTATGCCTCCTGGTGTGGCCCTTGCAAGCTCTTAAAGAAAAACACTTTTCCCGATAAGGAGGCCGGCGAATATTTTAACAGCAACTTTATAAATGTTGCAATTGATATGGAGAAGGGCGATGGTCCGGCTTTATCAGAAAAGTTTTCAGTTACTGCGTATCCAACATTAATAATTACCGATGCCAATGGTAAATTCATCACTTACACGCAAGGTTACATAAAGCCAAAGCAACTGATTGACTTTGGCAAATACGGCATCACACAATCTAAAAAACAGTAACATGAGTACATTGTTAAAATCACTTGGTTTATTTACATACGAAAGTTATTTCAAACATTTTGAGGAATGGGTGAAAAATGGTGAAACAAGTTCCCTGAATCCATCACAGGCTTTAATCGATTTTACAAAATTGAACCTTTCAAGAACACAGCGCATTCATAAAACCATCAGGATAGATCCGGAATTAAAAAAATCTATAGAACGCCTCGATCACAATTATACCTGGATGGTAATTACAGAAGCATGGTGTGGGGATAGCGCACAAAACCTGCCTGTAATTGCAGAACTAGCAAAGCTGAATCCTGATAAAATTAAACTGTACATTTTATTGAGAGATGAAAACACTGAATTGATGGATAATTATCTTACCAATGGTGCCAGGGCAATACCCAAATTAGTTGCCGTAAATGAAACATTGGGTAAGGAGGCTTTTGCATGGGGGCCCCGGCCAGCGGCTGCCCAGGAATTGCTAACAGCCTGGAAAAAAAATCCTGACGGAAAATCATGGGAGGAGTTTGAAAAAGAATTGCATGGCTGGTATGCAAAGGATAAGACCCAATCGGTTCAGAAAGAATTTATCCAATTACTAAATTCATTAAGTTGATTAAAGTGCTGGATGTACGTTGCAATAGCTTAACCTAAGAATTTTGCTAATTATCTGCATTAAATAAAAATATAGGATTAAATTTTGACGAACTTTCTGATATTATGCAACGTTACTTTAAACCTCCCCTCAAGATTGCCGGGACTCTTTTATTATTTTGGGTCATCATGGCACAAAGTTGCATGAAGTTTCGCATCAGTGATAGTGAAGCCAGGAAGAAATTCAACGCTGCCGGGGTTGTGTTGCAGACACCTGTGAAAAAAATAAATGGTTTCCCGCTGCATTATGCACAGACTGGAAACGATTCCTTTCCTACTTTATTATTTGTACACGGCACACCGGGTAGTTGGGATGCTTTTCAGAATTATTTGATGGATACTGCACTGTTGCAACATTATCGCATTATTTCTATAGATAGGCCAGGCTTTGGGTACAGCGATTTTGGCAATGCAATGAATCTTTCAGCCCAAACGGATATCATATCCGGCTGGATGGACAGTGTGAATAACAAAAAGCCATTTATTATTATCGGTCACAGTCTTGGTGGACCATTGGTAGTAAAACTGGCAGCCGCAAGACCAGAATATACCAAGGCGATCGTAATTCTTGCAGGCTCGCTTGATCCGGCGGCAGAAAACCCGGAAAGATGGAGGCCTGTTTTATTTAAAACACCTTTAAATTTTTTGGTGCCAGGTGCATTGCGGCCGAGCAATAAAGAACTGTGGTATTTGAAAACGGATTTAAAGGAAATGGTTGTTGATTATGAAAAAATAGCCTGTCCTGTTTATATATTGCATGGTACAAAAGACATGCTGGTGCCCTACAGTAATGTAGCTTACGCAAAAAAGATGTTTACAAAATCAACGATGGTTACCGTTACCACATTTGAAAAAGAAAACCACTTTATTGTATGGACGAGGGAAAAAGAGATTACAGACTTGTTGATGAAGTTATCATCCCAGTAATAAAATTTCTGCATTGACTTGGTCCTTAAAAGTATTTGCTCCGCACGATGAATAGTACAACTTTTACCTCGGTAATAAAACCAGTTATGCAAGACTTGGAATATGGCTGGTAAATATTTTCGTATTCTTTGTAAGTTAATTGATACAATTCCGTCTAAAGAAATAAGTGCATTTCAAAAGCAAAATTCAATTTACAGATGTTCAATTTTTAATTATACAAACTAAATACAACACATGAAAGCATTAAACATCCTTATTATTACGCTATTGTTATCTATGGCCTCAATTGCTCAAACTATGCCACAAGGTATTGGGGTAAATGACAAAGC
>JBBQQP010000350.1:0-3727 GCA_038215675.1 Chitinophagales bacterium
ACTAAAAGGTTTGCAAAGAAAATATTTAGTGTTCCTCCATTTGCAGAAATACTTATTCTTAACCCTGCTGAATCTGGAAATAAAACTGAAACATATAAAATTAATGCTGCAATAAGTACGGTTATGAAAGACGGTTTTTTAAAGATGGCCGATTTTTTTTGCTTTGAATCTTTGTCAGGATGATTCATGAAATCAACTGCAAAAACAGGGTTCATAATAAATGCAACTAACAATGACGCGGCCAGCGTGAAAATTAGCATGGTTGGTAAATACACCATGAACCGGCCAATGATACCCGGCCAAAATAACAATGGAAAGAAAGGAGCCAGTGTGGTAAGCGTACCCGCCAGTACCGGAACAAATACTTCTCCCGCAGCCGTCTTAGCTGCTTTGTTAATTGATAATTTTCCGTGCCCTTCGATAAAGATGCGGTGCGTATTTTCAATCACCACAATCGCATCGTCCACAATAATACCAAGTCCAAATAACAAGGCAAACAATACAATAAAGTTGAGCGTAACATGCGACCCGATTATGAGATCGGCACCGGGTAAAAACACAAATGCTACAAACATACTGAGCGGCACAGAGAGCGCTACAAAGAAGGCATTGGTAACGCCCATAAAAAACATTAGTACAATCAATACGAGTATAAAGCCAATGATAATAGAATTGACCAGTTCGTTGAAAGAGCTCCTGGTTTTAATACTTTGGTCGCCGGTAATAACTGTTTTAAGATCTTCAGGATATAAAACACCCTTCGCTTCTGCTACCACTTTTTTCACACCATCACTGGTTTCAATCAGGTTTTCACCGCTTCGTTTAATGATGTTGAGGGTTACCACATTCTTACCATCCAGGCGGGCAAAACTTTCTGCATTTTTGGTGGTATCTTTTATTACCGCAATGTCTTTCAAATAAAAAGGAGCGCCGCCTGTATTGCGTACCAGCACTTTTTCAATATCATAGGCAGTTTTAAATTGTCCTTTTAACTGCAGGTTACGCTTCATACTACCCACATCCAGCAAACCGCCGGAAATGTCCATGTTTTCTCTTGCCACCGCATTGGCGATATCATCAAAGGTTACACCGGCACTTTGCATGCGAAAATTGTCTACATTAATCTGAAATTCTCTTTCTGGTGCACCAACAATATCAATGCGATTGATCTGTGGAAGATCTTCCAGTTTATCTTTAAGTTCATCCGCAAATTTTTTCAGTTTTACCTGGTCATAATCTCCACTAAGGTTTACATACATGATGGGCATATCACTCAGGTTTACCGCCAACGAGGTTGGTCCCTGGGTTAAATCGGTGGGTAGGTCCTGCTTTGCCTTGTCAACTGCATCCTTTACTTTTTGAAGCGCTATATCCGTTTTTACTTCGGTATCAAATTCCACCATTATTGCAGAAAAATCCTGCTGTGAAGTACTGGTGAATTTTTTTATTTTGGCACCGGTAATGCCCTTTATTTGCTTTTCAATAGGCCTTGTAACCAGGTTTTCAATATCCTTTGGAGAGTTGCCCGTATAAATGGTTTGCACATAGATGGTCGGGATCACAATATCCGGAAACTGCTCTTTTGGTAAGGTTACAAATTGATAAACCCCTGCGAGTGATACAAACAACATCACCAGGTAAATGGTAGTTTTATTGGAGATGCTCCAGGTAGTAGGTTTAAATTCTTTAAACTTTTCTTTTATTTGATCGATTGCACTCATACAATTATTTTTTTGCGCCAACTGTCCCAAAAGGGATGTTGAGAAGATTGTGTATTATGATCGTCCGCAGTTGGAAAGGCTGCTGCGGACGATGGTATTTTTGTCCAAAATTTAATAAAATCAATGCTTACTGAATTTTCAACAGTTGACCTTCATATAAACTTGCAAACCCTTCTGTAATCAGCAAATCGCCTGCCTTTAACCCCGATTTTACTTCAACGAGATTTTCGGTTAGTTGACCGATATTTAAAACTCTTTTACGTGCTACCTGCTTCCCATTTTCGGTACTGGCTACCATCACAAATTTTCCTTTGTCGTCATTTTGTAAAGTGTTTAGTGGGATGGCAATACTGTTGGGTGCTGAATAATCTTTAATTTTCATCAGGGCAATCTGGTTGGGTTTTAATGCCGGATCGTAAGGAAGTTTTGCTTCAATTACAAAACCTCTGTTGATGAGATCGATCGATGCGCCCACAAAGCTGAGCGATGTATTGATTGTTTTATTTACATCCGGCAATGCTACAATCACCTGGCTTCCTTTACTCACAGTTCCTAAATAATTCTCAGGAATATTGCTCACTACTTTTAATGCGCTGTTGTTTACGATTTTAATAACTCCGGAACCGGGGGACCCAAATGCCTCTCCTAACTTAACGGTAACCATATCGGCAACACCATTTACATTGCTATAAACGTTTGAAAGATTGGATTGCTCCTGCACTGATTTTATATTTTCCTGGGTAGCTGCTAACTGGTTCTCCAGGGTAGCCACATTGTTTTTTGCTGTTATCAATTGTACTTCTGTGCCAATGCCCTGGTCCCATAAATTTTTCTGACGCTGGTAAATATTTTTTGCATACGATAATTGCGTTTTAATACTTTCCAATCCCTGGCGGGCGGCAATTACATTCTGTCGTATTACTGCATCGTCCAGCTTTAGTAATAACTGTCCTTTTTTTACCTGGTCGCCCTGCTTTACATAAATGGCTTTTACCTGGCCCGGCCCGCCACGAGGGGTAATAAAACTTACATTCTCTGCATCTATATGTCCCTGCAATTCGATGTAATGCGAGAAATCTGCAAGAGCAATCGTTTGAACAGATACGAGTTTTGTTTTTTGAGCCGCCGCAGCGCTGGTATCCAGCTTGCTGATTTCTGTTTCCAATGCAGCAATCTCTCTTTTTAGTTTTTCAACGGTTGCTTTCTTATCATTGAGAGCAGCATTGCCTTCCTTTTTACTATCACCGCAGGAAGTTAAGAACACCAGAGCCGCAGCACCCACTATTAAATATTGTTTCATCTTTTTATATTTTCTTTTATTATTGATTGTTGTTAGTTGGTAATTTTTTAAAGTTTTCCTACTGCTTTTAAGTAATCTACTTTTGCAGTGATGGCATCGTACAAAGCACTGAAATAATTATTCTGCGCTACTTTCAATTCTGTTTGCGCCGTGTATATTTCCTGGTTGCTTCCAAGCCCTTGGTCATATTTTTTACGGGTCGTAGTAAATACATCTTCTGCGAGTTGAATATTTTGTTTTTGAACATCTGCGGTTAGCAAGGCGCTTTTAAACCTGCTTCTGGCCTGTATTACATCATTGTCCATGGATTGCTTCGACTGCTCAAGACTGTTGTTTGATTTTTGTAATGTTAATCGGGCGCTTTCAATTTTCGCTCTTCTGGCAAAGCCATCAAAAATGGGGACTGAAATTCTCAATCCTATAAATGAAGTAGTAAACCAATCGCCTTTGTTAAAAAAATTAAATGAAGTGCGTTGGGCATTCTTGGAATAGGAGCCAAATGCTGCAACAGTAGGTATTCTGCTAAGATTGTACCGTTTAATATTGTACCCATTTAGTTTACTGGCCAGGGTTAGCAACTGAATTTCTTAATCCTATAAATGAGGTAGTAAACCAATCGCCTTTGTTAACAAAATTAAATGAAGTGCGTTGGGCATTCTTGGAATAGGAGCCAAATGCTGCAACAGTAGGTATTCTGCTAAGATTG
>JBBQQP010000351.1:0-3722 GCA_038215675.1 Chitinophagales bacterium
TATCGCTTCAAATGCAATGGTTCCTTTTTTTGCATCAATGGCTGCAATTACTGTTTTGTTTTCGGCTTTTGGCAAAGCATCTTTACTGGTTGTGGCATCAAAACTAATGGTACCAGATGTAGTTGTTTTCTTTTGGGCAAAAATTGATCCCGTTGCTGTTACCAAAGCAATACATAGAATTGTCTTTTTCATTTGTCGTTGTTTTTATTTTTTTATTTATTAAGTGCACATCTCTTAAAAGTAATAAACTCCGTTTCCAGAATTTCGCTGTAAGCCCCGCCACTGCAGGACCCTTTGATTGAAACCGGGTCTCCCTGCTTTATACGCTTCGCTTCAGCAAGATGCTGTTGCTGAAACGCAAAGATGATATACGAACCCGATGTAGTATCTGCCATTTTAATATTTACTGTTGTATCAGCGGCCTCCACTTCAGAAACCATGCCATTTACTACTACAATTTTCTCCGAATACTTTCTGTTGGATAAACTATCATTCTTTTCAAACTCATGGATTAAGTCCAACGCATTAACTGTATAGTCTGCCTTTACTTCGCTGGTGTCTGAATATTTTAAATTAAAAATGTACCAGATAGCGCCCCCACCTAAAACCAACAAAATGGCAACTACTGCCAGCGTTTTTTTCAGAAGCGAAGTACCCTTTTTCTTAACTGCGTCCATTTGCTTAAATTACTTTACCGGATTTAAAAAAGATTGCAAATCAAATATACACTGTTTAAACAATGACTCATGTATTCAAACAAAAAAAGCATTGCGGTATTATATCACTTAAATAAAAATATCTTAACAAATCATCGAACACATTTTACAAAACCTGGTTGAAAAATGTTCGATAAAAATTCATTTTTTAAAAATAAATGACCGTCCCATTCGCCTGCTTAAAGTTGAGCCACCAGAAAATATTATTTTCAATTCAAAATTTTATAAGTAAGATGCACTTAACATCAGCTAAAAAACAACGTCGCCGATCATTTTACAGATTAAATAACACTTTTAAAAAATTAACAACTATTATTTTAACACCAATCTTTAAATACTAAAGTTGATAATAAATCGACACCTTAAACCAACATTTCATGTTCATCGTCTATATTATTCTTATAGCTAGCCTGATTGCATTTTTATTTTAAAACAGGAAATGTTTGGTAAAACGCCTTCCGGAGAAAGAATGAATCGGATGATAAATTCACCCAATTTTAAAAATGGCAAATTTAAAAACCTAAGCCATACTCCGGATCTTACAGAAGGGGTGAGTTATTATGCCGTTTTAAAAGAGTTCATCTTCTTTAAAAGTAAACGTGAAAAACCCGGCCAAAAACAGTATGGCCCCTTTGATTTTGCCATATTGGAATGCGGACAGTATAATAAAAGCTGGAAGTATATTCAAATGATGCCGGAAGAGATCATTGCTGCAGCAGGAGATTTAAAAGCCACCACATTGCTGCCGGTACATTGGGGTAAATTTTCATTGGCCAATCATGTATGGGACAACCCCATAAAAGCTGTTGTTGCAATTGCCCAAATTAAAAACCAGCAGCTGGTTTCGCCGATGATTGGAGAAACAGTACAGCTGAAAGGCAACAATGAGTTTGAATCCTGGTGGGAAAAGATATCCTGAAAACAAAACAAATTACTTTATAAAATCTTCCCGCATTGGAGAAAACATATCCAGCAATACGCCTTCTTCGAGGCAATAAACTCCATGAGGTGTATTGGGTGGCACATAAAACGAACTACCGGTCCCCAATACTCTTTTTTCACCATCGATATTTACCTCAAAAGCTCCTTTTTCAACATAGGAAATTTGCGTATGATAATGTTGATGAACGGTTCCAACCGATCCCTTTTCAAAAATTACTTTTACGAGCATCAGGCTTTCATCATATGTAATAATTTTTCGGCTGATGCCATCGCCAAGGTTATCCATTTCAATGTCGGCGTCTGGTATGAAGTACTTTTTTTCGATCAGTTTTTCCATCCTGCAAATGTAAGGTAGAAATAAATATTTGCAACTTGCTACATAGAAAGGGCAAATACAAATTGCTGGTTTAGTAGCAACAAAGGGTTGCTTCCCTTGTAGAATTTTCAATCCATTTCGAGCATCTGGCCGACAGATTGACTAAAGCTTTTAAAAAACTGGTTTGGGATCAGGCTATTACTGTTGGTGGAGTATATTTGTGCGTATATAATTTAACCCATTAAACCAATCATACCCACACAACAACAAACTGAAAAATGAAAAAGATAAATTTGTTATTTTTCGCAGTGCTATTGATTGCTAGCAATGCCGTTGCTCAAAAAAATTCAGGTGAAAAAAAAGAATCAGGTAACCCTGTTTTTCCGGGCTGGTATGCCGATCCGGAGGGAGCCATTTTTGATAACCAATACTGGATTTACCCCACCTTCTCTGCTCCTTACAATCAGCAGGTTTATTTTGATGCATTTTCTTCACCCGACCTAAAAACCTGGACAAAGCATAAGCGCATCACAGACACTTTCAACATTAAATGGGCCAACCAGGCCATGTGGGCTCCCTCTGTTATTAAAAAAGACAATCAATATTATTTCTTTTTTGGAGCCAACGATATTCAAAACGATCAGGAGAAAGGAGGCATCGGCGTAGCAGTATCTGATAACCCCGGCGGTCCCTTTAAAGATTATCTAGGTAAGCCACTGGTAGATAAATTTTACAATGGCGCACAGCCCATCGACCAGTTTGTTTTTAAAGATGCAGATGGCCAATATTACCTTTTGTATGGCGGATGGAGACACTGCAATATTGCCCGGCTCAACAACGATTTTACTGGTTTTACTCCTTTTGATGACGGCTCCGTTTTTAAAGAAATTACTCCGGAAGGATATGTGGAAGGGCCTATGATGTTTATCCGGGAAGGTAAATATTATTTCATGTGGTCGGAAGGAGGTTGGACTGGCCCCGATTACAGTGTGGCATACGCTATAGCAGATTCTCCCTTTGGACCCTTTAAAAGAATCAATAAAATATTGCAACAGGATCCTGCCATTGCAACCGGCGTAGGTCATCATTCCGTGATAAACGTACCTGCAACAGACAACTGGTATATCATTTATCACCGCAGGCCTTTGGGAGAAACGGATGGCAACTCAAGAGTGACCTGCGTTGACAAAATGTATTTTGATACCAAAGGTTTGATTAAGCCGGTAGTAATTACCAATGCCGGGGTTGAAAAAAATCCCTTACTGAAAAAATAAAAATTTGCATCAATGACCAACGATTACCTGGAAAGTGTAAAAAAACAATTAGAGTATTACAAAATGTTGGGTGAAAAAGCCATGGCGCAATTGCCGGAAGAAAAACTATTCTGGCAGTATAACTCCGAAAGTAATAGCATTGCTTCGATAGTAAAACATCTTTGGGGAAATATGCTATCCCGCTGGACGAATTTTTTAACTACGGATGGCGAAAAAGAATGGCGCAACAGAGAAGCGGAGTTTAACAACGACCTGCAAAGCAAAGAGGAACTGATGGCTAAATGGAACGAAGGTTGGAAGTGCCTTTTTGATGCTTTACACCCATTAACCACGTTAGATCTTGAAAAAGAAATTTTCATACGCAACATGGGCCATTCTGTGGTGGAAGCGATCAACCGGCAACTGGCGCATTATCCTTACCATATTGGTCAGATGGTGTTCATTGCCAAAATGGTTTGCGATGAACAATGGAAA
>JBBQQP010000352.1:0-3695 GCA_038215675.1 Chitinophagales bacterium
ATCCAATGGGGAGTCAAATCCCATCATTGCTCCGCCCGCATTGGTATCTTCTTCCTTTAATCCTTTTTCCTTCCGTAATTTTTTTACTAGTTTTTTTATAAAAGTTTCTCGTGCTGCAGGCGCCATAGCTGCAATTGCTTGCAAACTATCTTCTCTTTCGATGATGATGATTTTTTCTACAATTTTTGAAAGTCCGTTTCTTCTTGCCTGTATGGTTGCCAGCTGATCGTTGAGCGATGTGTCTCCGGATTGCAGGCTGTCGTACAGAGCGAACGCTTTTCTATAATCTTTTTGTGCATAAGCGATATCGGCAAGTTGGAGAAAAGTTTTGTTTTTGTAACTGATATTTGATTCGTTGAATTGAAGGCTTTTATTTAAGTAAGCAATAGCCGCATTGCTGTCTGGCTTTTGAAGCGCAAGTTCACCGGCATAATAAAAAATAATGTCACGGTACATTTCAAACTTATCTTTTTTAGCCATGTTTACCAGGTTGTTGATGCTATTGGTCAATTCTTCCGGATTGGAACTTTTCAACATTTTAGCATTGTTTAACCTTGCGTGAATATCCATCAGTGGATCAACGGTGTGCGCAGATACTTTTTGATAAAAGGTAGTCGCTTTATCAAACTGGTTGGTCATTTCATATAATTGAGCCAGCAGAAACTCAGATCTTGATAAGTCCTGTTTGGAGTCTGCATAACTCAGTGCTTTTTCAAGATATGTGGCGGTGCTGTCAAATATATCCTGTTTGTAAAACCAATAAGCATTTACATCATCCAGATCGTTGTGAAGCCTGGAAGGTAGGTTTGGATCGTATTGCAACGTATTGATTAAGCCAGCTGATTCACCCAACTCGTTTTGTTCAATTAAAGTACGGGCCAGCCAAATCAATGCATCATTCCTGCTGGGTGGTTGGGCGATGGCTTTTTGCAATACATTTCGTTTTTCTTTATTGGCGACGCTGATAATACTGTTTGTGGAGGCGTCAGCAGTACCAACAATCCTGTTATCTTCTTCATTTTTCTTCCTGGGAAAAAGATTGTATTGTATAAACTGGAAGGTAGCCGCAGCAGAATCAAAATCTTTTCTTAAGTAAAACGCCTTACCCATCAGCAGATACATGTTATCAACCCAGTCGTTTCTAAGGTCGTGTAACAAAATACCGGCGGTAGCTTTTAATATCACAGAATCTAGTTCAGATTTCTGACTGGCAGTATTTTCTAAATTATAGGGATAATAGGGAAGTAGCTTTGTGTAATCGTCTTTTTGAGTTGATTTTGCTCTTTCAATAACACTATTAATTTTGTTATTGGCATTGTAGTAATAATTATAATGGGTAAAATTATTTTGAAAGAAGTGACGAACAACGGTGAACTTTTTATCAGCCATTTTTTCGGATCCTAATTTCCTGTTTTCAAATTTTTCGGGCTTTTTTTCCTTGCCCAGCAAATCAATTGTCCACGTTGGAGCCTGGGCCACAACAGCATTCAAAAACAGGGAGCTAACAGATAAAAATAAAGCCGGTAAAAAAATCCTTTTGAGCATGTAATAAATGATTAAATAGAGCGGTTAAATATCGGTTATTTTTGGCAATTAGTAGGGATAATGACTGAAGGTTGCTTATTTTTAACATCCAATAAAAAAGTATGGCCAAAATTGATGCCAATAGCACACTAAAACGTTTAAGAAATCGTTACCGCCTGGTAGTAATGAATGAAGATACTTATGAGGAAGTGGTTAAGTTTCGGCTTAGCCGTTTGAGTGTGTATATTGTATTGAGCAGTGTATTTGTTTTACTAACGGTATTAACGGTTGCATTGATTGTATTCACGCCAATCAAATACTACCTTCCCGGGGTGGGATATGGAGATGCACAGCAAGTTAAAGAATTTCGTCAGTTGAAAATACGCACCGATTCTATGGAAAGTGCGCTCAAATACAAGCAACAATATTTTGACGATATTAAAAAAGTTCTGCAAGGTAAAATACCTGTTTTGGACACTAATAAACTAGATCTGCCCAAAATCAATAGCAGTAATGAATAATTGAGCTTTTGTAGAACACATTCAGTCTTTATTTTTCCTATATTTATTTTTTAAAACCTTTTCCTATGTTCAATTCCAAATCTAAATTTACTTCAGGCGAAATGCCAACCGGCGGAACTACAATCATTGGTGCCGGAACGATTATTAGTGGCGACATTAAAAGTGATGGCGACATTCGTATCGACGGGATATTAAACGGTAATCTCTTCGCAAAAGCTAAAATTTTTATTGGACCAGATGGTGTTGTGGAGGGGGATATTAATGGTGACCAGGCAGATGTTTTGGGTAAAGTTACCGGGCAAATCAGAACCAAAGAATTGCTACAGTTATTGGGCAAATGCGACGTGAAGGGAGATATTTTCGCCGGTAAATTACAGGTAGAACCCAGCGCCAGTTTTACAGGTCGCTGCCACACAGGAGCCAATGTAGTAGAGTTGAATAAAGAACTGGTTAAGAATGTTGTGAATCAGTAATCTTTAAAATACCTTTGCGGGCACATGAATCCCCAAAAGAAAATAGTTCTACCGCTCGTTGTTATTTTTGTTCTGTTCAGCGCATCGCTCAATGTCACCAAAGGCTTATTGGCCAAATGGGGTATTGATTACAATGTACTAATTGTTGCCAACATACTTTTTTTCCTAATTAGTTTGCTGGCTTTTTTTATGCAAAAAAAGGCTTTGGGTAATAGCAATCCAAATGTATTTGTAAGGAGCGTAATGGCTGGCATGCTGATAAAAATGGGGGTGGTGGTTACCGCCGTAATTGTTTACAGGCTGGCAGCTGGTAATAACGTGAGTAAAGTTTCTGTATTTGCATCCATGTTTTTATACCTGCTTTATCTGGGTGTGGAAGTGGCGGTTATAACCAAACTGAATAAGCAAAAAAATGGCTAAACAGGAGGCGCCTTTAAACCAGCTAAAACAGTATCTGCCCGATGGCTGCTTTGAGGAGGTATCTCATTACCTGGTTCACTACAAGGTTCAGCTTACCATCACCCGTGAACGGAAATCCGTGTTGGGTGACTACCGCAATTCTTTCGCTGATAAAAACCACCGCATTAGCGTAAATGGCAATCTGAATCCATATTCTTTTTTAATAACATTGTTACACGAATTGGCTCACTTGTTTACCTATGAGCGTTTTGGTCATCGGGTACAGGCTCATGGCCCGGAATGGAAAAATGAATACAGCAAAGTTTTAGCGCAATTTTTATTAAAGAAAGTATTTCCGCCAAATATTCACAAAACGTTGTTGAAAACATTGCAGAACCCCGCTGCCAGCAGTTGTGCAGATACTTCACTATTGAGGGTGCTGCATTTGTATGATGAAAAAAAAGAAGGTGTGAGCCTGATTGAAACATTGCCACCAGATAGTATTTTTAGAATTGAAGGAGGCCGGGAATTCAAAAAAGGCGAACAGGTGCGCAAACGTTTCAAATGCCTTGAAATCGCTACTGGTAAAATGTATTTGTTTAGCCCTGTATACGAAGTATTTGTAGGATATTGATTAAAACTTGCACCTGGTGTTAGGTTGTGTTAAGTGTAAATTGTGACCCGATAGATTCTGTGTTAAGTACCCAAATATTTTTTGTGTATTTTTGTTTTTTAGGCAACTTTAAGTTAGCCTGTTTAGCTGGGCAGTATTTGTACT
>JBBQQP010000353.1:0-3688 GCA_038215675.1 Chitinophagales bacterium
CCACTTCTTCCGCCAGGTGAATGGCAATTTACATACCACACAAACCTTGGTAGGTAAGTTTAATTTTTTATGCGCCATTAATTTAAAAATTTATATCAATAATGATTACAACTGAAGCAAATGAATGTTGTATAAAAGCGTATTAATGAACAATGCCCGCAACAGCGGGCATTGTTTAAATAAATTATGTACCTGCTACCAGGCTTTTAGCGTGGTGCCATTCATTATTCTAACAAAGTAAACATGTTTATTTTCGAAATAATCAGGTATTTTATTTTCCTTTTTTAAGTATACCGGCCTGAAATTATATTCAGAAAAAATCTTAAAATCCTTTTCATTGATATGGCTCATCAGGTTGTTCGGATAGCTCAGCAATAGTTTAGTGAAAAGATAGGTAGCTTCAAATCCTTTAAAAACCATATCGTTGGGTTTTCCTTTATACTTTTTTGCATATCCTGCAGTGAGCATTTTACTATAATCATCCCATTTATTATTGTAATAAGGGGTTGTAAAATAAACCGGAAAATCTTCAAACTGGTCTTTCTTCGTCAGGCTTTTAAATCCATCCCAGTTGGGCATGCCAATTAGTGTGATTGGATATGAGCTACTCAGATTAAAACAGGCACCTGAAAGTGAAAATGCAAAGTTTTCGTCCAGCGATGCACCAATGACGATGGTTTGACGATTACTATCCAGTTTCTTCTGTAAATATTCTGATGAAAAAGTACTGTCTAAATTGATGGTCTGGATGTTTAGTAGAGGCTTGCGGTCAGGCTCATTGATATTTTTAAAATAGGCGGCTACCTTGTCTTCCTGTAATCCTTTTTTTCGAACAAGAAATATCCGGTCGGTTCCGTGATTCTGGAGGATATAACTGTAAATAGCTTCGCAGTGTGCTTTTAAAGTGGTATTCACCAACAGCAAAAAAGGATTGGTAGTAATGCCGCCATCATTGGGATAAGTGGCCGAGATAAAAGGGATGTTTTTTGTAAGAGCAAAATCAGCCAGTTGTTTGTATTCAAAATCTTTAACAGACCCAATGATCAAATCAAGGCTATCAATTTTTTTGTTTTTAATTAAAATGGGTACTGGGTTTGTGTAAGATTTCGTGTCGTAGATAAATGCTTTTACTTCCTGGTTTTGTAGCTTCAGTGAGTCTAATGCCAATTGAGCGCCATTTATAAAATCAACCCCCGGCGTTATAAAATTGGGCATTCCCTGCGCATATTTGAATTTACCATCTTTGCTAAAAACAGAATCCAGGTAAAGCGGGGCAAAAATCCCTACACGAAAAGTGCGTATAACTGGGATGGTATCCTTTTGCGCAACTGCTTTTTGCAATGAAAAACAAGCTACTATAAAAAAGACGACCGGTAATAAAATCTTATTCATAATTTTTGAATTCTGGTATTGATTGACCGCTAACGCTAAATTGCTATAAAACTTATTCCCACTCAATTGTAGCTGGTGGCTTGCTGCTGATATCATATACCACCCTGTTGATCCCACGCACATTATTGATGATTTCATTCGATATATCTGCTAAAAATTCGTAGGGTAAATGAGCCCAATCAGCTGTCATGCCATCTACCGAGGTAACGGCTCTGAGTGCCACCGTAAATTCGTAGGTTCTTTCATCACCCATTACACCAACACTTTTTACCGGTAATAAAATGGTACCAGCCTGCCATATACTCGAATATAGATTCGCTTTTTTCAAACCATTTGTGTAAATCGCATCTGCCTCTTGCAATAATCGTACCTTTTCTTCGGTAACATCACCCAAAATCCGGATTCCGAGGCCGGGTCCGGGGAAAGGGTGCCTAAACAACATATCATGGGGGATACCGAGTTCCAACCCCACTTTTCTAACTTCATCTTTAAACAGGGAACGCAATGGTTCAACGAGTGATAGTTTCATTGTAGCCGGCAGTCCACCCACATTGTGGTGCGATTTGATGGTAGCAGATGGTCCGTGTACAGAAGCCGATTCTATCACATCGGGATAAATGGTGCCCTGTCCTAAAAAATCGATGTTTTCAATCCGGGTTGCTTCCTGGTCAAATATTTCGATAAAGCCTTTACCGATGATCTTTCTTTTTTCTTCAGGGTCAGACTTACCGGCCAGCATGGTATAAAAATGTTCTTTTGCATCAATCCCTTTTACATTTAAACCCAGTTTGCCGTACATTTCCAATACCTGTTCAAATTCGCCTTTGCGTAGAACGCCGTTGTCTACAAAAATTCCAAATAAATTATCACCGCAGGCTTTGTGAATCAGGGTTGCAGCCACCGTACTATCTACACCGCCGCTTAATGCCATGATGACTCTTTTGTCGCCAATCTTATCTTTTAGAGCTGCAACTGTATCGCTGATAAAATGAGCAGGTGTCCAATCCTGTGAGCAGTTGCAAATATTTACCAGGAAGTTTTTAATGATCGTTTTTCCTTCGGAGGAATGGTACACTTCCGGGTGAAACTGAAGGCCATATAATGGTAATAAATCTTCACTGCTACGTTTAAACGCCGCAACGG
Source organism: Chitinophagales bacterium (assembly GCA_038215675.1). GTDB lineage: Bacteria > Bacteroidota > Bacteroidia > Chitinophagales > Chitinophagaceae > Ferruginibacter. The sequence goes on from JBBQQP010000353.1 coordinate 2,536, forward strand.
GGATGCTTTCTGTAGTGCCCAATACTTCAAATCCTTCCGGTAATTCTTTGATGGTATCACTATGACTCATCCAAACCTGCGAATGGGGCGAAACATCCTTTAATAAAATATCTTCCTTTGTTTTTTCCAGCTTTGCCCTGCCATACTCTCTTTTTTCACTTTTATCAACTCTGCCACCAAATACTTTAGCGGTTAGTTGTGCACCATAGCAAACGCCTAATACCGGCACTTTTGCAGCAATATTGCTGATATCTACTAAGGGAGCATTTTCTTCATTTACTGAAAAAGGCGATCCTGAAAGTATGATGCCTTTTAATTCGGGGCCAAATACGATGTCTTTATGGAAGGGTGTTATTTCGCAAAATACGTTGGCTTCCCGCACTACACGGGCAATTAATTGAGTGTATTGGGATCCAAAATCGAGGATGAGTATTTTTTCCGTCATGATGCTGCGAAGGTAAATAATACCGATCAGAAAACCCGAACCTCCAAAGCTGCCTATCCGACCGTAATCAAGGGCAAAATTTTTTTGAGGCGACTTTCCTCTTTAATTCAGTCAGGTATCGGAAACCAGGGACCTGCAATTGATTTATATAAATGACCAATGGTTTGTTTTCCAACTTTTTATTTCAAATCTTTACACAAAAAATTAACCATGAAACAATTACTATCTTCCATTTTTTTAGTGTTGGCATTTGCGTCCTGCGATCAAAGAACAGGCAGTGGCAACATCGTTACAGAAAAAAGAACAACCGGCAATTTTACCGGCATTTCAGTAGGCGGTGCCTTTGAAGTAGAAATAAGAACCGGACCTGTAACCAGGGTTGAGGTGGAGGCCGATGATAACATTATCAAATATGTTGAAACAAAGGTGAGCGGCGATGTTCTAAAAATAAGGGTAAAGAGTAGTTCAGGATTTTATGATGCACATTTAAAAGTATTTGTTACGGTTCCCGAGATAAGGTCAATAAAAACTTCTGGTGCTGCCAATGTAAAAGCAGTAGATGTACTCAAAAGTACTGGTAAAATTTCACTGGATGTTTCGGGGGCAGGCGGTATTACAGCTGCTGTTGATGCACCGGAAATTTATGCAGAAGCAAGTGGGGCAGGCAATATCGAATTAAGCGGAAGAACCAGGGATTACAAACTCAAG
>JBBQQP010000354.1:0-3676 GCA_038215675.1 Chitinophagales bacterium
CTTCGGGCCACCTTTACCTGAATCTTGATTGCTTACAGTACGTTTCTTGCTGGAATTTCCCGAGCGCCTTAAGCAGTTCGTTGCCTGTTTTCTATTGGCTGAAAAGACGGTGTTAAAAATAATGTAGCTTGTAAAAAAAAAATTCTTCGCATGAAGCTTACTGTTATCGCCTTCTCCCTGCTATTTCTCTTTTCAAGTTCAACGGTTCAATCGCAGCAATGCAGGTTCGAAAAAACAGATGGAAAAGAAACCGCCACTTATTTTGAAGCCATCGAATGGTACAACCAATTGGATAAAAATTCACAGATGGTTTCAGTTAAGCAAATGGGTAGTACAGACGCAGGATATCCTTTGCATTTGGTATTGGTTAGTAGCGATCAACACTTTGACCCTGCAAAATGGCACCAGCAAAAAAAAGCTGTTATCCTCATCAACAACGGCATTCATCCGGGGGAGCCAGACGGTATTGATGCCAGCATGATGCTGGTGAGAGACATCGTTGAAAAAAAGATAAAAGTACCATCAAATGTGGTGTTGGCATTTATACCGGTTTACAATATAGGCGGATGCTTGAACCGGACGGCCTTTTCAAGGGTAAATCAAAATGGACCATTGGAATATGGTTTCAGGGGCAATTCGCAAAACCTTGACCTGAACAGGGATTTCACAAAGAATGATTCTAAAGAAGCAAAATCATTTGCTGCAATCTTTCATTTGCTCGATCCTGATATTTTGATGGATAACCACGTAAGTGATGGAGCCGATTATCAGCACACCATGACCTTGCTAACTACCCAATATGATAAACTTGGCTATGGCTTAGGCGATTGGTTAAAGCAAACATTTGAACCAACACTGTATAACGGAATGCGTAAAAAAGGTTGGGAGATGGTGCCTTATGTAAACTTCGAAACTGCCAATCCGGATAGCGGTATGGAAATGTTTTATGATCCTCCGAGGTATTCTTCAGGGTATGCTGCACTGTTTCAAACGATTGGCTTTGTACCGGAAACGCATATGTTGAAACCCTACAAAGATAGGGTGCGATCGACCTATGCGCTGATGCAGACGATGATGGAACAAGCCAGTATCAATGCCATTGAATTAATTGAACATCGCAAAAATGCAAAGCTTGCTGTATCAGGCGCAACTAATTTTAATTTAAGCTGGCGGGTGGATACTACCCAACATTCTACCGCCCGGTTTATGGGGTACGAACAAGCTTTTAAAACAAGTGATGCCACCGGGCTAAAAAGAATGTATTACGATCGCAGTAAGCCTTTTACCAAAGATGTAAAATACTTGAATGTATTTGCACCCTCCAATCTGGTTAAGAAGCCTACCGCTTATATTATTCCACAGGGATGGCATGTTGTAATCGACCTGCTTAAGTTGAACGGTGTAAAAATGGAAGCTTTCCAAAAGGATTCAATCATGGAGGTAGAAGTGTATCATATTGATGATTATAAATCTGCCGTAAGGCCTTATGAAAAACATCACAAGAATAACAGCGTAAAGGTTTCGGTTGAAAAAAAGCAGTTGAATTTTTTAAAAGGCGATCTTTTTATTCCAATGAACCAGGCTGCCAACCGGTATATCACCGAGATGTTGGAGCCTACCGGCGATGACAGCTTTTTTGCCTGGAATTTTTTTGATGCCATTTTACAACAAAAAGAAGGATACAGTGATTACCGCTGGGAGGAGGTGGCGGCAGCAGTTCTAAAAAACAATCCGGCATTGCAAAAAAGACTAAAGGATAAAAAAGACGCAGATCCGAAATTTGCTTCCAACGGTTCGGCCCAACTCGATTTTATTTATAAAAATTCTCCCTATTATGAACCGGCGCACCTGCGCTATCCGGTTTTTCGTTTTGTACAATAGTATATATTTGCTTACCTAAAATTAGTTGGTATGATTAAGGAAGTATATGCAATACCACTCAGGTATCGCAGGATGGAAAATTTGCATATTGTATTCTGGTTATTTAAAGACATTGCCTGGTGCATGTTTTGGCGCCCGCTCGGCATAGCGATGATTATTCCCACCCTGATAATTGCCATCATGATATCCTTTAGAACAAGAAAATACATGAGTGAATTGTGTCACAACCTTGCCATCGTAGTTTGGATCTCCGCAAACAGTTATTGGATGATCAGCGAATTTTTGGAGTTTGATACCAGGGTTTTATTTGGCGATTACACATTCAAACATTTGGCCATCATTCCATTTGTATTGGGAATTTTGATACTCGGCTATTATTATCTGTGGTGGCACCCCAGAAATAAAGAAGCTTTGGAAGGGATGTAATGGTATTTGAAAATTTTTAAAAAGAGTTTTTCTGTCAGTTGTCGCTGGTGTTCCGGATTGGTTAATCATTTTATCAGAAATATGCCAATATTTGCAATTTTCAATAGCAATTAATAAAAGCTTAATAGCTGGCCACTGTTGAACAGAGCGTCCCGATTAAAATACGGGATTGGGATCGCCAATAAAGCTAAGTCAAGGTTCGTCCGCCTGTTCAATAAAATGAACGATGCTTTTCATTCACCCGGCAATGTTCATTTTTATTATCGGTTAAGATTTTTTCATTGCTCCTTGTGCTCATTCTGCCCGGCGCTTGTTTAAATTATTTTTTTGTTGCGTAGATACCCTGATCATAAACTGCTTCAAAAATTAGAAGCCACTTAAATTGGTGTGCGTAAAAAAGCAATCATTCCCCTACAGTTTCTATTTGTATATTTGCAGCCGCTTTAATAAAAGCTAAAAAGCAGTACTGCCATTGATTGGAGCGTCTAAACGATTTTCAATCAAGGCACATCTGCTGGTTAAAAATTATTATCAATTGCCTTTTCTGTTGGCAGAAAAGGGGTAAACATTTTTCCATGTATCGTTCTCATACTTGTGGCGAATTAAGAATCGCTGATATTAAAAAAGAAGCAACCTTGAGTGGCTGGGTGCAAACCATTCGTAAGTTTGGCAGTATCACTTTTGTGGACATTCGTGACCGTTATGGCATTACTCAACTATTGTTTTCCGAAAGCCTGAATGGTCAGTTGGATGCGAATCCGTTGGGACGTGAATTTGTATTGCAGGTGAAAGGAACGGTGAATGAGCGCAGTAATAAAAACTTAAATATCCCGACAGGTGAAATTGAAATTGCGGTTTCAGAATTTACCATCCTGAATAGATCGGCCGTACCTCCTTTTTCTATTCAGGACGATACCGATGGCGGCGATGAACTGCGGATGAAATTTCGCTTTTTAGATTTGCGCAGAAACATTGTGAAAAAGAATCTGGAGCTGAGATATGCAGTTGGCCGCAGCACCCGCAACTATTTGCATGAAAATAATTTTATGGATATTGAAACACCTTTCCTTATCAAATCTACTCCGGAAGGTGCAAGGGATTTTGTGGTACCATCCAGGATGAATGCAGGCCAATTTTACGCATTGCCCCAAAGTCCGCAAACATTTAAGCAATTGCTGATGGTGAGTGGTTACGACCGTTACTACCAGATTGTGAAATGTTTTAGAGATGAAGATTTGCGTGCTGACCGGCAGCCGGAATTTACACAGATAGACTGTGAGATGAGTTTTGTAGAGCAGGAAGACATTCTGAATATGTTTGAAGGCCTGGTAAAACGTATTTTTAAAGACGTAAAAAATATTGATTACAC
>JBBQQP010000355.1:0-3655 GCA_038215675.1 Chitinophagales bacterium
CAGGCATCCCTTGGGCACATAAGATTGTTGCATCCATTCTGTAAAAAGCTGGCTATAACCTATCTGTTTTGCGCTATAAATTCTATCACCCAGTTGTTTGCCTTTTGGTGCTATTATATGTTTCCGAACCGTCATCCAGCCGATATCAATATTGGCAATACTTTCCAAATCAAACCCGATGCGCTCGTTGTAAATTTGAGCGTTGGAGCACAGGGTAGCTACAAGTAGGGTGAGGAATAATATTTTTTTCATTGTATGTTAATTTCTTTTCTATTTGCCCAGCATATTTTTCAATGCTGCAAAATCAACGGCTTTCATTATGTCTTCCCTAACCTTTGTTGCAATTGGTTCTTTGTGGTTGTATCTTATAGATACCCAAAAAAATTGTGGTGATGATTTTGCTAGTTTTTTATTGAAATAACCAGGGTTTGGTTTGATCAGTATTTTTCCAAAGGGATCATCATCATCAGTAAACAGGTAAGATAAATGGTCTTTCGGATCGATTGTTACAATAGCCTGCTCGTTTAATTCTGCCGCAGGCATTTTTAATTGCTTATCAATTTTCTCAAACGCCGGTTTGTAGTTTTTTTCATTATCTGCCAAATACTTTTCGTACCGATCCTTAATTTGCCGGTAATCCATCTTCATATACTTTTCTAATTTAACAGGGTCATTTTTGTATGCTGTTTCTTTAAATCCTTTATTAATTTCATTGTTCTTAAGGTTGTCTTTAAACCCTGATGCCGACATCTCCATTAACACTACTAATGCCTTTCGTCTTTTTTCTAAAAACTCTTTTTTGGTCACGTAAGTGTAGGGTAACTTACCATCGTAGGTAACCAGCCACACACCTTGTTTCCCTACCATGCTAAAACCGAGGCCAGCATCTATTTCCTTAAAAAACCAGTAACCATCTTTTTCAAATGGCATATCATACATAACGTGAAATCCTTCGGCTAATAACCCGTATCCCTGTGCGGTGTCATAAATTTCAGCGCCTAAAATATTAGCTATGATAGAAAAATGGGTGGAAGTTTTGGGTGCTTTCTTAATAATATCACCATCGCAGTAATAGTTTTTCGGCATAATTGAATAGCCATAGCTATTACCTGGTACATTAATGTCAGACCTTCCATAGTGTCCGTTAAAACAAGCTTCTACACCCATTGGTGAATATTTTGATTGTATCATGGAGTGTATAGCCGCCACCATTTTTTTTTCTTTTAAAAGATCAGTAGCAGAGACGTCAGAAGTTGAGCCTTGCGGATTGGCTTTCCAAACGCCAGGTTTTTGCAGCAGTAATTCTTTGCTGCAATCCTGTGCTGCTGATGCAAAGGATAGTAAAACCGCAGAGAAGAGTATTGTATATTTTAGCAAGATGAGTTTTCCAAAAAAAGTTATGGCCACCGATCTCTTCCAATTTATTTGGAAAAAACCAGCATACGAACGATTAATCATTTTTTTCATTTTATAAAAATTAGAACGTTTTTCTTTCTGTAAAACAAATTGTTACATCAAAAAACTTTAACTCTTCAAATTTTTAAAATTCAATATTTATTCAAATTAAAACAAGGGTACATTTGAAAAACTGCATTTCATCTCTCCAGCAAATCCGTTTGTATATGTCACTTGCATACCATCGCCTTTCGTAATCGATTTCAGACCTTCTATCATATTACCAAACACAAAATAGCCGCTAACTTTACCATCTTCCACTTTCTCTATGACCAATTTGCAAAGGGGGGATGCCGTAGGCAACTTTTCATCCAGGGATTCAGAGAAGAAAGTTGCCATATGCCCATTTGCTATGATAGGAGAAAACCGTTGAATGTATGGCTTCACTGCATTGCCATAAAATAAAACAGCTTCTGTCTTTTTGATTTCAGAGAACTTTTTAGTTCCGTACAATGGGTTCTTTCGATTAACCTCATCAAAATTAAAAGTTTCCGGTTTTAACCTTGTATTTACTGTTTCCAATTCAATTTTAAAATAATTTTCTTTGCTGTTGCCTTCTTCTTTGCTTGCAATAAAGGTGTACCTGTTGTCTGCTGTTTTCATAAACTGTGCATAGGGCAAACTGGTGGTTAGAATCTTACTTTGTAGTTTTACAACCGCAGCGTTTACTGCAACAGTTCCAGGTGTATTGCCGGCATCGCCTGCAGGCTTTGTAGTTTTTGAAGCAGGGCCAGGTTTATCAGCAGGTGTGCCGGCTGGTTTTACATATACATCTGCTTCCGGTTTAAAAATAAATTCTACCCGGCGGTTTTGTGCTTTACCTTCTCCATTTTTATTGTCGGCTATAGGCTGCTTTTCGCCCCTGCCTTCTATGGTGAGTTTAGTTTCATCGATGCCGTATTCTTTTACCAAAATGCTTTTAATTGTTTCTGCCCGTTGCTCAGAAAGCTTTTGATTGGCGGCATCATCACCATCGCTGTCGGTATGCCCTACGATCTTTACAGGCGCTGTAACTTCTTTCAATACTTTACTAATATCAAGCAACGACCCCATGCTTTCAAGCCGCAATTTTGCAGTACCTGTATAGAATAATAAATTACTTACGATTTTTCCTTCTTCAAATTTGGCCCTTGTATCTGGTACGTCTTTGGCTACTCTGATGTTGCTGACAAAAATTTCGCTGCCCCCTAAAGACCCGAATGAAAAACCCAATTGGTTGGGCAGGTATTCTTCATCAATGGCCGAAAGGTCATACACTTTATTTTCATTCCACCACATTCGAAACCGTTTGCCCTGCACGCACATACTTACATGAACAGGGGTAGTATTGTTGTAAGTTAGATTTGCACTCATGTTGTCTGATAATTTTCTATCCTGTGTATAAAGCATTGCTCTTGCTTGATTACTTTCCTTTCCCAATATTGCACTAAAGAGGATGGGTGCCTTATCTATATTCAGTATTTTTTCATCGGTTACAAGGTTGCCGCCGGAGCTTATGAGTGAAATATCAATGCGGGGATCGTACACTTTTTTTACCATCAGTAAATCAAACTCTACTGTAAAGTTGTTACCCCATGATTGTTTTTTATTGCGGGTAATATGTTTTGAGCTCGTTGATGCCATCTTAAGCCAGTTGCCTTCCAATCCATCGATGGTAACCACTTCGGCAGAATTGGAAGTAATCCATCCCAGGGGTGTTTCACCAATATTGTCTTTTTCAAAATTGTCGAAATACAAAATGGTACTGCCGGGTACAAAATCAAATTTACTGTACACTTTTAAATCCGGCGCCCCAACCTTACTTACTTCAGTAGTGGAAGTATTACCAGTAGTGGAAGTAGTGGCTTCCTCTTGCTTGGTTTTATCAGGTTTGTCCACCGTTTTTTCAATAGCCTCTTGTGCTTTTTGTTTTATCTTTTTTAAAAACTGTGCCTGCAGGTTTACTGATAGCAGGGAGAGTAGTAAGAATGTTACAATGTGTTTCATGTTTTTTGTTTTATTAATGAAATAATGTTTTGTTGGGTGTAAATGTACCTGGCGCCTGCAAACCGCTGCTGATGCTAGGTTGCAAGCCATTGTTGTTGTAATGATCTATATTACTTTTAAGTTCAATAAATTTTTTGTCTTTGGTTATCACATCTGATACAGATTTATTTTTAGGTTCATCCAATTTTATTTCTCCAACACCGAACACAAAAGT
>JBBQQP010000356.1:0-3648 GCA_038215675.1 Chitinophagales bacterium
TTTGTGGCAGAATCCAATACCATATTAAAAGGCATATTGAAATTAGGTGCCAAAATTTCCCGTAAAATAAAGACCCAGCATATTGGTGAAAGTGCCAATAAAATCATTTTATACAAGGATGCAGATAAAAATGGGATACCAGAAAAGAGTTATGTATTTGCAGAGAATTTGAATCAGCCCTTTGGTATGTTAATCATTGACAATCATTTTTATGTGGGCAATACAGATGCTTTGATGAAATATAAATATCAGCCAGGCGATACTTTATTGGAACAGGCAACCGGGAAAAAAATTGTTGATCTTCCAGCTGGCGAAAACAACAGGCACTGGGCTCGAAATATAATTACAAATACAGCTAAAGATAAAATTTATATCGCTGTTGGCTCAGGAAGCAACGTGGCAGAAAAAGGCCTTGCTAACGAAATACGACGGGCTGCTATACTGGAGGTAAACCTTGATGGCTCAGGGGAGCGTACTTATGCTTATGGCCTAAGAAATCCGGTAGGTATGGATTGGGCGCCAGGTACCCAAACATTGTGGACAGCGGTAAACGAACGGGATGAGTTGGGTGATGAACTGGTACCTGATTATTTAACCAGCGTAAAAGAAGGCGGATTTTACGGGTGGCCTTTTTTCTATTATGGACAGCACAAGGAACCAAGGCTGGCAGATAAACAGAGTCCTGATGCAATAGAAAAAGTAATTGTGCCTGATGTCCCTTTGGGATCACATACCGCATCGCTCGGACTTTTATTTTACAGGAATCGTTCGTTTCCAGCAAAATACAAGGATGGAGCATTCATTACGCAACATGGTTCCTGGAACAGATCAGTATTATCCGGCTATAAGGTAATTTATATTCCATTTAAAAATGGTAAACCTTCAGGACCGCCCGAAGATTTTCTGACGGGTTTTATAACTGATTTGTCAAAGAGTAAAGTGCATGGCAGACCAGTTGGGATAGCAGTGCTTGCAGATGGCTCCATGTTGGTATCGGATGATGTTAGCAATACTATATGGCGTGTCGCTTTTAAAAATTAGATTATCAAAAAAAAATAGTTGGTTTATTTATTTTAGGTAGGGGTGGTTGAGAAAAAAATAGTGCGGAGGTTTGACTGCTAACTTGAATTTTTATTTATATGGATACCTTCTTTTAATATAAATTAGAATGGACTACCCTTGAGAGCGACCATCCCAGAACATTAATGTTGCAATCGATTTTTTCGGACATGTTACCACATTTGAACTAATAGCTGCAAAAAAAATTACTTATTTGAACAGGTAATAAAATTACGGATATGAAAAAAGTTTCTTTAATCAGGTATTATTTTTTAGCGTTAAATGACAGATAAATTAATTCAACTGGTGGGAATAGTTGCAGGCACAATCACTGCACTGTCTATGGTACCTCAATTAATTAAAGTCATCAAAGAGAAAAAAGTGGAAGATATTTCTTTATGGATGCTGATATCACTTTTGACAGGATTGAGTTTCTGGACGTTGTATGGTTTTTTGAAAAATGATATTCCGATTTTAGTCACCAATTTATTTTCTTTACTATTAAATTTTATCCTGGTGGGTTTAAGAATAAAGTATAAAAAGTAGTTGCTAATATTAACAAAGAGCTTCATTTAAAATCCAATCGCCATCGGATATTAAATGCTTCGTTTCTACATTATTTTACAGCTATCTGAAAAACTATTTTACCGCTACTTTTTATATCCGGACATTACTTCATTAAATAAATAAAGGTGCTAAAATTTATTATAGTAGCAGGAGCTTCCGCTGGCGGAATGAATGCATTAATAGAATTAGTTTCCCAATTCACTGAGGAAATGAATGCTGCTGTATTTATTGTGATGCATTTATCCCGAACAAGTGTCAGCGATTTTTTAGTTCATCGGCTTCAGCCTCATACTTCATTAAAATGTGAAGTAGCAAAAGAGGGTTTAGCAATAGAAAAAGGCCATATTTATGTTGCTGCTCCCAATCATCATTGCTAATAAAAAAAGATAGGATAGTTCTTGGCGGTGGACCTGAAGAAAACCGCTGGCGGCCTTCGATTGATGTATTATTTCGATCGGCTGCAGCAGCTTACAGCACCAGGGTTATTGGAATCATTTTAACCGGTTCGCTGGATGATGGCACATCTGGTATGTTGGCCATCAAGAGAAGTGGTGGCATCACCATTGTACAGGATCCCAACGAAGCTGAATATCCTGATATGCCCCTTTCTGTTGTTGACAATATGGATGTGGATTATTGCATTTCACTGGCGAATATGTGGGCAATAATTGCCGGAATATTAAAAACCACCCCTAGGAAAATACCTGCTCCACCCGATGTTATAATTGAATCTGAAATTGGTGAACGGGTGGTGGTAGATTATGAAAACGTTCGAAAAATAGGCGGAAAAAGTATTTACGCCTGTCCTGATTGCGGCGGAGGATTGTGGAGCATTAGCAAAGACAATGGAAATCCGGATCGTTACCGTTGCCATATCGGGCATTCCTATTCAGAAAAAGACCTCGTTCTAAAACAGGGTGAAATACTTGAATCTACTTTGTGGACTGCCTTGCGCATCATGGAAGAACGCCGGACCTTATTAAAAAAAATGGAAGATGATAACGCAAGAAAAGGGTTATTAAGAATGGCAACCAGCTACCAGGAAAAAGGGAAAGAAATTCAGTTTCATGTTGATAAAATGAAAGAGATTTTATTTGCGACTCAAGCCGCAATTTAAAATCACCCTGCTTATTATTTTATAACGGAGCAGATTTTACCAAAACATATTACATCATCAGCATGGATGGTTAAGTGCCTCGTGATTGCCGCTAACGAATCCTCCTTTTGTTTGCAACGCCACAACAATCCCCATTTATCAGGAGGTGAAATACCGCTTGCAAACTGTTTTGTGTTTGGTACTTTTATCGGGTAATTAAAATTTTAGTTTCAACCCACCATTAAAAATAAATCCATCTATCGGTGTGTAAACTTCTATGAACTGTGGGTTTTGCATTGTTCCCGAATACATGTGTTTTTCCACAGGTAGTGTTGGTTATCCAATAAGTTTTTAAGTAAAGTTTCTACTTTTTAGGTGATATCGGGAAACACTAATTAACTGCTAAAATAAAGTTCTCTTTGCAACAGACCAGTGTTGTTTAGTTCTTAAAAATGAGATTGCAGTATTTTTTTTACACTTCCCTCAAATCTGTTAATTAATTTAACATTTAAACCCAATGCAAACGCCCTGGGGTTATTTTATTAAATGTGTGAATTATGTAACATAATACCAGTTTTCTGTAATCGTCCTTAGTTATTTAGGTTCACCTTTGTAATATAAACCAGGCTTGTTTTAAACGAGCTTTACTCCCATTCCTTTACTCAAAAACAGTTAAAGCTGACAAATAAACATCCAATGTGATTTTACAGTATCAGAAAAACTCTTACATTATGACTCAAAATAAAATTTCCGGTCTGGACACAAATATTCCCATCAGGATACTACTGGCAGATGACGATGAGGATGATCGCCATTTTTTTGGAAGGATTTTAGAAGAGATAGAAATTAAGACCAGCTTGGTAACTGTAGTGGATGGGGAAAAGTTGATACAATATCTCCTTAAAAATTCAGCCAATCTGCCTGAT
>JBBQQP010000357.1:0-3607 GCA_038215675.1 Chitinophagales bacterium
TTTTAACAGGAGGAACCCATTTTATCAGCTTCTTTTTTCTTTTTTAAAAAAATGAAATTTATAAAATTTACCTTGTTAACACAGGTAGATACTAACTTAATTTCAATTACCATCTAAAGGCTGCATATTAAAAAACACAAAAACCATATATAAAATGAGTTTAGAGCTAATACACAAAAAAATATTTGAAGTAAGTGAGTAAAAAGTAATGCTGGATTTTGATTTGGCGGAATTATATCAAACCGAAACTAAATATCTGAAACGGAAAGTTAGGTAAAATATGAAAAAAATCCCGCTAGATTTTATGTTTGAGGCGGCACAAGGTATATGCCATTTGCCTTTACGGGGTAACAATGCTGGCAAGTGTGTTAAATTCAGATAAGGCAATTGATATGAACATTGCGATATTACGAGCATTTACAGCCGGCATTTAGCCAACAGCCACAAAGATTTATTTGAAGAGTTACACGAATTGCGGACAGAGTTGCAAACCCGTATTGGTGAACATGATTTACAATTAGCCTCCATTTACAACGCCTTAGAAAACTTACTGGATAAAAAAGAAGATGAACACGAAAAGGCCCAAAAATGGGAGGAGCGGTAAAGGATAGGGTTTAAAAAATAAGAATTTAAAAACAGTGTAACATTGGAACAATCATTACTAAAACGTTCAATTTCAATAAATGATCATTAATAGATTAAACGACTATGAAACTTTAGATATCCTCTAAAATATACCTGGTGATTTTTGTAAAAAAAAATCTGAATTGTATAGAACTGAAATTATATTAACTCCCGATCTACAATTAAGGGGGTTAGAGAATATTATACTCCATTTAAAACATTTGAAAAACAGTATAATTTTAAAAAGGACAACTCACCTGATTTTGATCCATCAATTAGCGAAGTTGGGAACGATGCCGATGCGTTTTTTAATATGGACTTATCCAAAAACCTGAAAATACCTTACAATACCTAATTGACCGAAATAGTAAATTAATTCATTAGCCCCTTCAACCATGTTATTATTTCCTAAACACTGGCGCTAAATGAAACCAACAAAATCGACAATGTAAAAACAATGTAAAAAAGGATTTCGTTATAATTGGAAACAAAAAGCACAGCATTTTAAAAAATCTGCCCCCAACAGCGTCCCCCCAGCGGACATAAAAAAACCTGAAACATAATACTGTATTATGTTTCAGGTAGTTAAGTAGCTGTAGGGGGAGGGATCGAACCTCCACGGAGCAGTTAGTTGTAGCACAAAGTTCAGTGGTCGACCCTGGTCAGACTAGTATTGCTACCAACCTGGCTCTATGCTATATTTATCCTGTGATCTCCACCCCCGAGACAAGAGGGCATGTCTGCCAAAAATTTCATCACCCCACAATTTTTAAGAACTTAAGAGCGCAAAAATACAGTAAACCGGCTCTACATTGAAAATATTTTACTAATTATTTTTAAATTATAGAAATTTTTTAACAAATTAGCAGTTTATCAGATAGTTATCAAAAAGTCTTCGTGAATTCCGGATCATTTTAAAACAGATTTTTAAAAATTAAGGAAGCTAGCTACCGCTACTTTTTGAATTCCGATTAACACCGCTTTCTTATCTCTTACAAATAACCAAGGGTCTTAGCAGCAGCAGGTTGCCTATTTGTTTAGGTATTATACCAAAAGTAGCTCCACTTATTTTATATAAACCGTCTTTTTAACCATTTGGAAAATACTTGTAAAAACTTAGTTTAATATTTCAATAGTTTATTAAGAAACGGGGCATAAATTATATTATTAATCGAAATTTTTCAACAGTTTGTATTTATCTTTGAAAAAAGGTTAAAAAAACATACGAATATGGCTACTAAATTAAATCTTGACAAACTAGACCTTCAAATAATTCATGAAATGATGGAGACTGCAGAAATATCGTATGCCGATCTTGGAAAAAAGCTGTTTGTGAGCGGTGGAACCATCCATGTCCGTATAAAAAAGCTACAGGAATTCAATATTGTAAAAGGCACCCGGTTAAATGTAGATTTGAAACAGTTGGGTTACGATATTACCGCATTTGTGGGTATTTATCTTGAGAAGAGCTCGTTGTACGATTCCGTTGCAAAAGACCTGATGGCCATTCCAGAAATTGTAAGGCTAAATTACATTACCGGCAACTATAGCATGTTCATTGAAATTGTTTGCAAAGACATTTCTCAGCTCCGTTATGTTTTACACGATGAACTGCAAAATATAAAAGGTATTGAACGTACGGAAACTTTTATTTCACTGGAAGAAGGTTTTAGCAGAAATGTACAGGTAGCTCCTGTTGAAAGTTAGCATTTTTATTTCCAGAAGAATATGAAATCAAAGCCGGTTTGCTAATTTAAATAAAATATTTTGTAGAAAACCTTAATTCGGGCTTCTTACATCTACCGCATCCCTTAAGCCATTTCCCAGCATATTAAAAGCCAGAACGAGTAGCATAATAGCAAAGCCCGGCACCATCGCCAGCATTGGATTGTGTGTAATGATAAAATTATAATTTTCCTTTATCATCAATCCCCAGCTCGGTTGTGGAGCTTGAACCCCTATTCCCAAAAAGCTTAAACCTGCTTCGATGATAATTGCAGTTGCAAAATTGCTGGCTGCAATCACCAATACCGGTCCTAAAATATTTGGTAAAATGTGACGGAGTATGATCCGGCTGTCACTAAGTCCGAGCGCTTTTGCGGCCTGTATATATTCCAATTCTTTTAATGCCATCACCTGTCCACGTATGAGCCTGGCAACGCTTACCCACATGGTTAAACCAACCGCAACAAATATTTGCCAAAAGCCTTTTCCCAATGCCATGGTAATGGCAAACACCAACAACAATGTGGGTATGCTCCAGGTTACATTTACCAGCCACATGATTGCTTCATCTATACGTCCACGGTAATAACCGGCCAGGGCTCCCAATATAATTCCGAGCGTGAGTGAAATGATGACTGCAATTAAACCTACGGCAAGACTTACCCTTGTGCCAATCATAAGCCGGCTTAAAATGTCACGGCCAAATTTATCGGTGCCAAATACGTAGATTTTTGTAGTGATGTTTTCATTGATCAGCTTCTCTGGCTGTTGATTGGTGAGCTTGTTAATGGAGTAATATTGAACAACGGAAGTATCCTCATCCACATATTTATTAACCAACAAAGAATCTCCTTTAATATTATAGTTACTAATTGGCAGGTAGCGGTACTTATCCGGTTTTCCATTGATAAGTTGGTTGATCCAACTGACACTTACATTTTTTTTATCCGGTATTCTTAAAAACAATTGGGAATAGCCCGGCCTTTTCGCTTGTATTTCTACCGATTGCAAATCAGCATTGGGCGAACCATCTGGTGCAACCATGTATCCAAAAATGGTTATGAAAACTGCGATTGCAATGATCACCAAACCAAACAGGGCACCCTTGTTTTTTTTAAGGCGGTTCCAGGTTTGTTGCGAGAAGGAAAACGATTGATCTGGCATATTGCTAAGTTAAGTAACATCCGGTTGTTTGGTATGATTGGTTGCAAATCAATGAGGTTGATAAAAATGAATTTAAGAAACCTTTCTTTCTTTC